>NZ_DEYR01000058.1:7848-8807 GCF_002364635.1 Pseudomonas sp. UBA3153 | reverse complement strand
CTGCGGGCGAAGCGCTGCTCGCCGTTGGAGACCGGCGCGCCGGCGTCGACGACGGGCACCGAGCCGCGCGGGTTGGTGGTGCAGCCGGCGAGCAGGGCGAGAACCGCCAGTGCAGGGAAAACCTTGTTCAACTTCATAACCTCCTGGCTCATGGCAGCCAGCCCTTGACCCAGTCCATCACCGAGTCGACGGGCGCCTGAATGCCGCCACAGCCGGTGCCGGCGGGCGGCTCGCTGCCGCGAATATACGGCATCTGTACGGAATTCGGGCAGCTCTGGTCGGAGCCCTGCCCGGTGCTCGCATCGATCCAGGCCAGCACCACGTTGTCCGGCATCGGCATGTCCAGCGGCAGCGGATCGGACCTGCGCATGAAGTTCGTCCACACCTGCAGCGCGCCGGTGGCGCCGGTCAGCGGGGTCTGCCCGTTGTCGTCGCGGCCGAGCCAGACCACCGCCAGCAGGTCCTGGCTGAAACCGGCGAACCAGCTATCACGCGAATCGTTGGATGTGCCGGTCTTGCCGGCCAGGGTCAGCGACGCCGGCAGCTGGTTGTAGACCGAGCGCCCGGTGCCTTCGCGCATCACCCGCTGCATGGCGTTCTGTACCAGGTAGATGGCACCCGGATCGAAGCGTTGCTGGATCTGGAACGGATAGCGTTTGAGCGGCTCGCCGTCCGCCGCCAGCACGCTGCGGATACCGCGCAACGGCGTGTTGAAGCCGCCGTTGGCGAGCGTCTGGTACATGTTGCTGACTTCCATCGGGCTCAGCGAACCGGCGCCGAGAAGCATCGACGGGAACGCCGGCCACTGCCGCGAAATGCCCAGCCGCTCGAGGGTCTTCAGCACGTTCGGCACACCCAGTTCCAGACCGAGCTTGGCCGTCGACAGGTTGAGCGAGTTGGCCAGCCCCTGGTAGAGGAAGATCGAGCCGCGCGCCTTGTGATCGAAGTTCTGCGGACTC
>NZ_DEYR01000058.1:6766-7716 GCF_002364635.1 Pseudomonas sp. UBA3153 | reverse complement strand
AGACCTGGCCGTCCTTGCCCTTCACCGAGAACGGCTCGTCCTGCACGATGCTGGTCAGGGTGTAGCGGCTGGGCTGCTCCAGCGCGGTGAGGTAGACCGCAGGCTTGACCAGCGAGCCGATCGGGCGCACCGCATCGATCGCCCGGTTGAAGCCGGCGAAACGCGGCTGACGACTGCCGATCAGCGCCTGTACCTCGCCGGTTTCGGGGTTCGTCACGACCATCGCCGCCTCGACCTGGTCGATACCCTTGCGCGTGCCCAGACGCTTGAAGGTCTCGGCCATCGCGCTTTCGGCCTTGAACTGCAGGATCGGGTCGAAACTGGTGAAGATGCGCAGGCCTTCCTCGGTGAGGTCTTCCTCGCGGTAATCCTCGCGCATCTGCCGTTTGACCAGGTCGATGAAGCCCGGATACGAGGTATCGGCCATGCTGCCGCGGGAGGTCACACCCAGCGGTTTCTGCTTGGCCGCCGCGGCTTCCTCGGGGGTGACCACGCCCTGTTCGGCGAGCACGTCGAGCACCAGGTTGCGCCGTTCCAGCGCGCGTTCGGGATTGCGCCGCGGGTTGTAGTAGGTCGGCCCCTTGACCATGCCGACCAGCAGGGCGACCTGATGCAGCTTGAGTTCGGAGAGCGGCTGGCTGAAGAAGTACTGGCTGGCCAGACCGAAGCCGTTGATAGAACGCTGGCCGTCCTGCCCGAGGAACACCTCGTTGAGGTAGCCCTCGAGGATCTCGTTCTTGTCGTAGTGCATTTCCAGCAGCACCGCCATCATCGCTTCGGTGGCCTTGCGGGTGAGGCTGCGCTCGTTGGTCAGGTAGAAGTTCTTCACCAACTGCTGGGTCAGCGTGCTGCCACCCTGGCGCAACTGACCGGCACTGGCGTTGACCCACATGGCGCGGGCGATGGATTTGGGCGAGACGCCGAAGTGGTGGAAGAACTCGCGATCCTCA
>NZ_DEYR01000058.1:5451-6580 GCF_002364635.1 Pseudomonas sp. UBA3153 | reverse complement strand
CCGCCACCAGGGTTTCCACCAGGTAGGCGGGCACCTGATCCAGCTTGATCAGGATGCGGTCCTCGTTATGCGCCGGGTAGATGCCGCCGATCATCAGCGGCTCCAGACGCGCCACGGCGAGGTCCTTGCCGTCGGCCTGGCTGAGGCCGGCGACGTAGCTGCCGGAGAAGCGCACGCGGATCGACTTGGAGGGCTCGGCGCCCTCGTAGAACTGAAAGCCACGGGTAAAGAGGTCGACGGTATTGCCTGCCACCGAGGCGGAGCCAGGCCCCTCCACGGAGGGCTCGCGCCGGTAGCCGAGGGCATCGAGTTCCTTGAGGAAGTCGTCCTTGCCCAGCTTCAGCCCGGTGAACAGCTCCAGCGGCCGCGCATAGACCTTGGCCGGAACCGTCCAGCGCTTGCCGGAGAATTTTTCCTGGACCACGGCATCGAGATAAACCGCGAAACCGGCCAGTGCGACCAGGCCGACGAGGCCCAGCTTCAATACCCAGCCGAATAGAGTTCGCCAGCCGCCAGAGGGGCGTTTGGCACGGGAGCGAGAGGAGCGGGAACGAGTCATGGCGGCGGATTATACGCACTTTGCCAGGGCCGGGCAGGCGCCTCCCGGCGGTTTGCATCACCGCCCGCAGTCGCCATAATGCCGGCTCCGAACGAACCCGAAGGCAAGGAAAGACCGTGAGCCAAGCACTGATAGCCGCGCTGCAGAACCCGGCCCTGTATGCCCACCCTGTCGAGGGATTCCAGGTCATCGAGACGCATATCTCCTGGGTCCTGCTCACCGGCCCTTTTGCCTACAAGATCAAGAAGCCGGTGAATTTCGGCTTCCTAGACTTCACCACGCTCGAGGCCCGCAAGCATTTCTGCGAAGAGGAAGTGCGCCTCAACCAGCGCCTGACCAAGAACCTCTACCTCGATGTGATCGCCATCGGCGGCCGCCCCGAGGCCCCGATGCTGAACGCCGACGTCGCGCCCATCGAGTACGCCATCCGCATGAAGCAGTTCCCGCAAAGCGACCTGCTCAGCGCGGTGCAGGCGAGGGGCGAGCTGGGCAACGCGCAGATCGACCAGTTGGCCGGATCGATCGCGCACTTCCACCTGGCCGCCCCCAAGGTGCCGGCGGACAACCCGC
>NZ_DEYR01000058.1:3984-5259 GCF_002364635.1 Pseudomonas sp. UBA3153 | reverse complement strand
CCAGAACTTCGAACAGATCCGCCCGCTGCTGCGCGACGCCGCCGACCTGACCCAGCTCGATGCCCTGCAAGCCTGGGCCGACAGCAGTTTCGAGCGCCTCGAAGGCTTGTTCGCCCAGCGCAAGGCCGAGGGCTTCATCCGCGAGTGCCACGGCGACATTCACCTGGGCAACGCTGCTGTCGTCGACGGCCAGGTGGTGCTGTTCGACTGCATCGAGTTCAACGAACCCTTCCGCCTCACCGACACCTATGCCGATGTCGGCTTCCTGGTCATGGACTTGGAAGATCGCGGCCTCAAGTGCCTGGCGCGGCGCTTCCTCAGCAGCTACCTGGAGCTGACCGGCGACTATCAGGGGCTGGAGCTGCTCAACTACTACAAGGCCTACCGCGCCATGGTTCGGGCCAAGGTCACGCTGTTCGGCCTAACCGAGCAGAGCACCCCGGTGGAGCGCGCCGCCGCGCTGCGCCAGTACCGCCGCTACGCCAGCCTGGCGGAAAGCTACAGTGCCATCCCCTCGCGCTTCCTGGCGATCACCCATGGCGTATCGGCGGTCGGCAAGAGCCACGTCGCGCTGCGCCTGGTCGAAGCGCTCGGTGCCATCCGCCTGCGCTCGGACGTCGAACGCAAACGCCTGTTCGGTACCCAGCAGAGCACCGACAGGGGCCATCTAGACGCCGGCATCTATCACCCCGACGCCAGCCTCGCCACCTACCAGCACCTGCACCGGTTGGCCGATACGGTGCTGCACGCCGGCTTTCCGGTGGTGATCGACGCCACCTACCTCAAGCAGGCTCAGCGGCGCGGCGCGGCCCAGGTCGCCGAACAGACCGGCGTGCCCTTCCTGATCCTCGACTGCCAGGCGCCGGAGGCGGTGATCGCCGGCTGGCTGGAACAGCGGCAGCAGGAGGCCCGCGACCCCTCCGACGCGACGCTGGAGGTGATCAAGACCCAGCAGGCCACCCGCGAACCGCTGGACGCCGAACACCAGGCGCACAGCAAACGCGTCGATACCCACGATGCCGCCAGCCTGGACAGCCTGGTGACGCGCATCCGCGACCGTCTTCCCGGCCTCTGAAGCCGCCTCGTGTGCGCCGGGCAGAGCGCGGCGCACCTTCTATACTGGCGAGTAGCTTTCCACCGGGAGCTCGCCATGAGCCAGCCACATCAACTCGACAACCCGCTCTATGCCCTGTTGCGCGACGACAAGGTCCACGCCTTCAACGAAGGCAAGCCGCAGGAAGGCGAGATCGATCTTTCCGGCGGCGACTTTCGCGG
>NZ_DEYR01000058.1:0-3806 GCF_002364635.1 Pseudomonas sp. UBA3153 | reverse complement strand
TTCCGGCGGCGACTTTCGCGGGCTCGACCTGCGTCGGCTGAATCCGGAGCGGATCAACTTCACCGACGCCTATTTCCGCGGCGCCGACCTGCGCGGGCTGGACCTTCGCCAGGTACGCATGGAGGGCGCCAGCATCGCCCACGCGCAGATATCCGGCACCTATTTCCCGGAAGCGCTGAGCGCCGATGAAATCCTCATGTCGCTGAATTTCGGCACTCGTCTGCGCTACCGCAGTGGCAGCCGATGAGCGAGGTCGTGCAGCTGTTCGGCGCCCGTGCGGGCGCTTACGCCAGTTTCCGCCCGCACTACCCGGATGCATTGTTCGACTGGCTCGCCGATCGCGCGCCGCGGCGCCGCCATGCCCTCGACATCGCCTGCGGAAACGGCCAGGCCAGCCGCCCGCTGGCGAAACGCTTCGAACGGGTGCTGGGTTGCGATGCCAGCGTCGAGCAACTGCAGGCAGCGGACGTCGACGGCGTGGCGCTGTTCGCCGCCGATGCCGCGCGGCAGCCGCTGGCGGATGGCAGCCTGGACCTGATCGTCGTCGCTCAAGCGCTGCACTGGTTCGCCACGCCGGCGTTCTTCGCCGAAACGCGCCGCCTGCTGAAGCCCGGCGGCCTGTTCGTCGCCTGGTGCTACGGGCTGATGCGCATCGATGCACGCACCGATGCGCTGGTCGACCATCTGTACCACGCCACCCTCGACGGCTGCTGGCCGGAAGGTCGCGCCAGCAGCGAGGCCGGATACCGCGACCTGCAGCCGCCCTTTCCACGCCTCGAGGTGCCGGAGTTCAGCATGCAGGCGCACTGGAGCCTGGAGCAGTTGGCCGGCTACCTGCGCACCTGGTCGGCAGTTCAACGCTGGGAGCGCCAGCACGGGCATGACCCGATCACCGACCTGATGCCGGCGCTGCGTCAGGCGTGGGGTAACGACAGGCACCAGCGGCGGGTGTCCTGGCCGCTACATTTCCTCGCCGGTTATCCCGCTGGCTGACCCCAACCCGCGCAAGGAGGCACGATGAACGACGAACTGCAGAGCATGAAGAACCTCGGCAAGACGTCCGCCCAGTGGCTGCACGCCGTGGGCATCCACACGCCCTCCGACCTGCGCCGCCTCGGCGCGGTGGAAGCCTATCGCAGCGTCCGGGCAAGAGGTTTCCGGGCCTCGCGGGTGCTGCTGTATGCCATCGAGGGCGCGCTGCTGGACATTCACTGGAACCAGTTGCCAGAGGCGCACAAGGCGGAACTGAACGCCCGGCTGCACCAGTGAACGCCACATTTAAGCGCTAGCTCACAGGCTGCGTATGAGATGATTTACGCGCGAAGCGGCGCCCTTTATCGTTGGGCCGTTCGTACGCTTTTGCCAGCCCAGCCAGTTCAAGGATTACTGTCATGTACCTACTCGGGGAGCAACCGGCCTACGCCGATCAGCTGATCAATCGCCTGCAGAGCATCCCCTCGCAGCTGCTGAAAGATCTGGCGCCGGCCGGCCCTGCGCTGCAGCTCGACCCCACCGACGATCTCGCCGAAGCGCTCCCGGGTACGCGGCTGTTCGTCATCGAAAGCGGCCTGCTGCACGCCTCCGTGGAGGACCGCCCGCTGTTCTATCTGCAGGAAGGCGATCTGCTCGGCCTGCGTCAGGGCATCGACATGCCCTCCTGCCGCTACAGCAGCGAGGAAAGCGTCAGCCTGATCCCTTACAACCGCACTGAAGTCTTCCGCCACATCTATGCCGACGAGCAACGCCAGGAGCTGTTCCTACAGTACCTGATCGGCCAGACCGCCCTCCTCTCCGACGCGGTGGCACGACTGAAGCAGCCGGAGATTCGCCCGTCCACCGGCTTCCAGCATTTCGCCGCCGGCGATCAGTTGATCCAGCAGGGCGACGAGGCGGACAACGTGTTCATCATCATCGACGGCCATGCCGAAGCGTTCGTCGATGGGCAGAAGGTGGGCGATGTGCAGAAGGACGAGATCTTCGGCGCGATGGCCGTGTTCACCCGCGAGAAGCGCAGCGCCAGCGTGGTCGCCAGCGAAGCCTGCACGGTGATGGTCATTCCCAAGGAGCAGTTCCTCAGCCTGATGCAGAGCAATCCGCGCATCGCCCACAGCCTGGTTGAAAGCATGGCCCGGCGCATCGACCTGATGAACAAGGAAATCACCCAGCTGCGCCGCGCGCAGCTCGACGACTGAAGCGAATCCGCATCCAACGGACCCGGCCATGTGCCGGGTTCGTGGTTTTTAGGGAGGCGAATATCAGGCGGCAGAAAATAAGTGAAGGTCAGGTGTTGACTATGGAATGAGAATTGTTATTATTAACTCAACTGGTCGCGAGATCAGCCAGGTAAGCAAAGGGTCCCTCATCAGGCTCTTCGGTTATCTCCTCATCAGGCTAATCACGGTTATTGACCCGGCACTTTGCCGGGTCTTTTTTTGCCTGCGATTTCTTGAATCCGGCGGCCTCAGCGACGCAGTTCGGCGCAGTGATCCTGTTCCGGCTGGGCGGCGGTGTACCAGATGAAATCGGCGCTGCCCGGCGCTACCTGCTGGCCGACCTCGACGAGCAGCAGCACGCTGGCATCGCGCACGCCGAGGTCGGTCAGGTGCAGCGGCACGCCCAGGTCGCGGCTTGCGTGGTAGGCGCCGGTGAACAACAGCGCAGGCAGCGGCGCATCGCGCAGGCGTTCGGCGATGCGCCGGTCGCGTTGCTGCTGCACCGCCAGCATCGCCGGAAGCTGCGACTCCGGCAGCAGCCCGCAGTGCGACTGGCGAATCTGCTCCAGCAGCGGCTCACGCACGGCCGGCGCGGTGGAAGCACTGCCACTCAGCGACGGCGCCGCGCGATAGATGCCCATGATCTCGCTGCGATCAAGATTGGCCGCGAGCAACGGATAGGGTTGCGCCAGCGCGTAGCGCACCAGAGGCCCGTAACCTGCCCAGTCCCAGCCTTTCTGCCAGGCCAGCGCGGCGGGCAGGTCCGCCGGTGGCCTGCCCTCGGCCACCTGCTGGCGAGCCGCATCGACGTTCGCCTGTTGCGCCGGCTCGAGCATCTCCAGCAGCACGCTGCCCTGCGCACGCCGGCTGGCGAGCGCCTGCAGCAGCCACAGCTCCAGCGCATGGTGATCCGGGTTGTCGTGCTGCTCGCCGACCAGCACGCGGTCAGCCCCGCCGAGGCGCTCGACCAATTGCGCGGGGGTCAGCCTCGCGCCCGTGCTCGACTCGATGATCTGGCCCAACTGCGGGTCGTCACGCCCCTGCGGACTCTGCCACGCGGGAATGGGCGCCAGGCTCTGGCAGGCCGACAGCAGGCCGAGACAGATCAGCAGCAGTGCACGCATGGCGCGACTCCTCGGGAAAGAACGATTGCTCCACGGTAAACGGAAGCCCGCGCCGGGCAAAGGCTCAGCGCGCGATGATCAGCGGATGGCCGCGCTCCGGGTGGTGCTGCACCAGCACGTCGAGCCCGAACACCGCCTGCAGCGGCTCGGCCCGCAGCACCTCCTCGGGCGTACCGAGCACCTGCGGACGACCATCGCCCAGCAACAGCAGGCGATCGCAGTAACGCGCGGCGAGATTGAGGTCATGCAGGATCAGCAGCACCGCCGCACCCCGCAAGGCGAATTCGCGGACCGCCTGCAACGTGGTGTGCTGGTGCAGCGGGTCGAGCATGGAGGTCGGCTCGTCGAGCAACAGCGTCTGCCCCTGCGCGCCGGGCCACAGCTGCGCCAGCACCCGCGCCAGGTGCACGCGCTGACGCTCGCCCCCGGACAACGCCAGGTAGCTGCGCCCGGCCAGGTGCGCCGCGTC
>NZ_DEYR01000067.1:0-46984 GCF_002364635.1 Pseudomonas sp. UBA3153 | reverse complement strand
GACGGCCGGCTCGGCGGCGCCTGGCGCGCCGAGCGGCTGGTCTGGACGCAGGGCGAACGACGCGTCGAGCTGGTCGCGCCGCAGCTGGACTGGTCGCCGGGCTGCCTGCTGCGCCTGACGTTGTGCCTGGACCGCGTGGTCGCCGAGCAGGTGATCCTCGCCTTGCCGCCGTCCACAGACGACGAAGAAGGCCCGGGTGGACTGCCGGATATCGGCCTGCCGCTATCCCTGCGTCTGGGCGAGGTTCAGATTGGCAGCCTGCTGCTGGACGGACAGGAAGAATTGCGCGGCCTGCGTCTGGCCGGGCAATGGACCGACGAGGGCCTGCGCATCGACTCGCTGAGCGTGCAGCGCGATGCGCTTTCCCTGCACCTGCAAGGCCTGCTCACGCCCACCGGCGACTGGCCGCTGAAGGCCGAGGGCTCGCTGTCGCTGCCGGCACCGGGGGAGCAGCCGTGGACGCTGGCGATCACCGTCGATGGCGACCTGCAACGCGAACTGAGCCTGCACGCCGACAGCAGCGGCTACCTGCAGGGCCGGCTGGACGGCCGGGTGAGCCCGCTGGCCGAACACCTTCCGGCGCGCCTGCGGGTCGTGGTGCCGAGCTTCAAGGCCAGCGCGGAACTGCCGGATACTCTGGTCCTGAACGATCTGGAGCTGACCGCCGAGGGCGATCTCGCCGCCGGTTATCAGGTGCTCGGCAACGCCCAACTGCCAGCTCAGGAACGGCCGATCAGCCTTGGCCTCAACGGCCATGTCACCGCCGAGGGCGCGCGTATCGAGGCGCTCGACCTCACGGCGAGCGCGAAGCAGCGTCTGGCGCTGACGGGCGAGCTGGACTGGCGCGAAGGGCTGATCGCCGATGCGCACATCGACTGGCAGGATTTCCCCTGGCGCCGGCTGTATGCCGAAATCGACGAACCGCCGGTGGCGCTGAAGACCTTCAAGGGCGATCTGCATTACGACAACGGCAGTTACCTGGGCAACTTCGCCGCCGACCTGCTGGGGCCGGCGGGGCCCTTCAGCCTCAGCAGCCCGCTGAGCGGCGACCTCGAACAGCTGAATTTGCCTTCACTGCGCCTGGTGGCCGGGCAGGGCAACGCCGAAGGGCAGTTGAACCTCGGCTTCGCCGAGGGCATCGCCTGGAAGGCGGCGCTGCAGCTCGACCGGTTCGATCCGTCCTACTGGCTCGCCGAGCTGCCCGGTAGCCTGGCCGGTCCGCTGCGCAGCGAAGGCAGCCTGACGAATGGCGAACTGGCACTGAACGCCGACCTGCGACTGGACGGCCGGCTGCGCGGGCAGACGACCCGGCTGCAACTCGCCGCAGAGGGCGCCGGCGAGCGCTGGAACCTGGCCAACCTCGACCTGCGTGTGGGCGACAACCGGGTGCAGGGCAAGGGCCAGCTGGATCAACGCTTGCAGGGGCAACTTGCGCTCGATCTACCGCGTCTGGGCCAGCTGTGGCCCGAGCTGCAGGGCGCGCTGAACGGCACGTTGAACCTGGCTGGCAGCCTCGCGGCCCCCCAGGGCCGATTGGCGCTGAAGGGGCAGACGCTGTCGTTCGGCGACCGCCGCCTGGCCACGCTGGATCTGCAGGCCACGCTCGATGCGGCGCAGCGCGGCACGCTGACGCTGAACGCCCGTGATATCCACTCGGGCGACACCGCGCTGGGCGATCTGCGCCTGACCGGGCAGGGCGACCGCAAGGATCAGCGCCTCGACCTGAGCCTGGTCGGTCCGCTGCTGCGTACCGCGCTTGGCCTGTCCGGGCGCTTGGATGGCGATGGGACGAAGGGATGGCACTGGCGCGGCCAGCTCGGCAACGGCGAAGTCGCCGCCGGCGGCCAGACCTGGACGCTGCGCACGCCCGCCCGCCTGGAGCGCCGTGCCGATGGCCGGCTGGAGCTGGGCGCACACTGCTGGGCCTATGGCGACGCCAGCCTGTGCGGCGAGGAACAGCGGCTGATGCCGGAACCCAGACTGCGCTATCACCTGCGCAATTTCGCCCTCGAGGGGCTGGCGCAGTTCCTCCCCGAAGACTTCGCCTGGAAGGGCAAGCTGAACGCCGACCTGCAGCTCGACCTGCCGGCCGCCGGCCCCAGCGGCCACATTCTTGTCGACGCCGGCAACGGCACCCTGCGCGTGCGCGATGGCGACGACTGGGTGGATTTTCCCTACCGGCAGCTGAGCCTGGACAGCCAACTGCAACCCAGCCGGGTAGACACCCAGCTGAGTTTTGCCGGCGGCCCCTTGGGCGAGCTTTCGCTGCACGCGCGCATCGACCCTCGGGCGGCAAACAAACCACTGCGCGGAGAGTTTTCCCTCAGTGGCCTCGACCTGTCGGTGGCGCGGCCGTTCGTGCCCATGGTCGAGCGCCTCGAAGGCTATCTGGACGGTTCCGGCACCTTGTCCGGCGATCTGCAGGAGCCACGCATCGACGGTCGCCTGCAACTGCGCGGCGGCCACGTGTCCGGGGCGGAACTTCCGACGCGCCTGGAAAACCTCCAGGTCCAGGCGCTGATCGCCGGGGAAAACCTGCAGCTCAGTGGCGACTGGAGTGCCGGTCGCGAAGGGCAGGGCAGCATCAGCGGATCGCTGGATTGGAGTCGTACGCTGGACCTCGACCTGCGCATTCGGGGCGACCGCCTGCCGGTATCGGTGGCGCCCTATGCCGACCTGGAAGTGGCGCCCGACCTGCAGGTCGCCTTCGATGGCGAGCAACTGGCGCTCAGCGGCAAGGTACGGGTGCCCCGCGGCAGCATCATCGTTCGCGAGCTGCCGCCGTCCACCGTGAAGGTCTCGGCGGACGCCGAAATCGTCGGCGCGGAGGCGCCGGTCAAGGGCGCATCGCCGGCTCTGCGGATGAGCGTCGACGTGGCGGTCGGCGAAGACAAGCTGACTTTCAGCGGCTTTGGCCTGAATGCCGAGCTGGCGGGGCAGATTCACGTTGGCGACAATCTCGACACGCGGGGCGAGCTGAGTCTGAACAAGGGCCGCTACCGCGCCTACGGCCAGCGCCTGACCATCCGCCGCGCGCGCCTGCTGTTCACCGGGCCGATCGACCAGCCCTATCTCGACGTGGAGGCGGTGCGCGTGGTCGACGAAGTCACCGCCGGCATCCGCCTCACCGGCAGCGCCGCCGCGCCACGTAGCGAAGTGTTTTCGGAACCGGCGATGAGCCAGGAGCAGGCGCTGTCCTACCTGGTGCTGGGTCGCCCCTTGGGCGGTGACAGCGGCGACAGCAACATGCTCGCCGAAGCCGCCCTCGGTCTGGGCCTGGCGCAGAGTGCCTCGATTACCGGCGGCCTGGCGCGCAACCTCGGCATCGAGAACTTCCAGCTCGACACCGAAGGCACCGGCAACACCACCAGCGTGGTGGCCAGCGGCAGCCTCACCGATCGCCTCAGCCTGCGCTACGGCGTCGGCGTGTTCGAGCCGGCGAATACCGTGGCACTGCGTTACGAACTGACCAGGCGCCTGTACCTCGAAGTCGCCAGCGGGCTGGCCAGCTCGCTGGACCTGTTCTACAAGCGCGACTTCTGATCGACACGAGCGTCCGGAACTCTATGGTCGGCGATACTGCCGTCTAAACGTCGAGCATCTTCATCACCTGTTCCGGATAGCGCCCGCCGGCCACCGCATCGGCCGGGAAGATCGCGTCGATCTGCGCCCGCTCGGCCGCGCTCAGCACGACGTCCAGCGCGCCCACGTTTTCTTCCAGGTACGTGCGCCGCTTGGTGCCGGGAATCGGGATGAGATCGTCGCCCTGGGCCAGGACCCATGCCAGGGCCAGTTGCGAAGGCGTCACGCCCTTGGTTTCGGCCATCGCCTTCACCTTCTCCACCAGCAGCAGGTTGCGGGTGAAATTCTCGCCTTGGAAGCGCGGGCTGAAGCGCCGGTAATCGTCCTCGGCGAAGTCTTCCGGCGAGGTCAGCGCACCGGTGAGGAAGCCGCGCCCCAGCGGGCTGTAGGGCACGAAGGCGATGCCCAGGCGCCTGCACGCCGCCAGCGTGCCGTTGCTTTCCGGGTCGCGCGTCCACAGCGAGTACTCGCTTTGCAGCGCGCTGATCGGATGTACGGCATGGGCGCGCTCCAGGGTCGCCGCCGACGCCTCGCTGAGGCCGAGGTAGCGCACCTTGCCTTCCTTCACCAGCGCGGCCATGGCGCCCACGGTTTCCTCGATCGGCACCTGCGGATCGATACGGTGCTGGTAATAGAGGTCGAGGTGGTCGACGCGCAAACGCTTGAGGCTGCCTTCAATGGAGGAGCGCACGTACTCCGGGCGTCCGCTGACACCGCGCAGCGCCGGGTTGGCCGGGTCGCGGAGGATGCCGAACTTGCTGGCGAGGAATACCTGGTCGCGTTTGCCGCGAATCGCCTTGCCGATCATTTCCTCGTTGCTGAACGGCCCGTACATGTCGGCGCTGTCGAGTAGGCTGACCCCCAGTTCCAGCGCGCGGTGCAGGGTAGCGACGGATTCCGCTTCGTCGCGTCCGGCGCCGTAGAAATCGCTCATGCCCATGCAGCCAAGGCCGATGGCGGAAACCTGCGGGCCGTCGCGGCCCAGTTGGCGAGTCTTCATCGAGGGGTTCTCCGTGGGAAATGTCGGTCCAGTGTCTGCCTCGCTCCTGGCTGGATAAACCCACCAAAAATGTATTGACTATTCGTAATTTCTACATAGTGGATCGGCAGATGGACCGCTTTCTCGCCATGCAGCTGTTCACCCGCATCGTCGAAATGGGCGCCTTCGGCCGTGCCGGCGAAAGCCTCGGGCTGGCTCCGGCGTCCGCCAGCCAGTTGATCAAGCAGCTGGAAAGCCACCTCGGCGTGCAATTGCTGCAGCGCACCACGCGCCAGGTCAGCCCGACCGTGGATGGCGCCGAGTTCTACGAGCGCTGCGTGCGCCTACTGGCGGACCTGGACGACGCCGAGGGCTCGTTTTCCGAGGCGCGGCGCAACCCGCGAGGCAAGCTGCGCATCGACCTGTCGCATTCGCTGGCGCGGCTGGTGGTGATCCCGCGACTCCCGGCGTTCTGCAGCCGCTACCCGCAGATCGAGCTGGAAGTGGGCACCTCGGACCGCACCCTCGACCTGATCCGCGAAGGCGTCGACTGCGTGCTGCGCGGCGGTGCGCCGCTGGACCCGGGGCTGGTGGCGCGGCCGGTGACGCAGCTGACCCAAGTCACCTGCGCCAGCCCGGCGTACCTCGCCGCCCATGGCGTGCCGCGCACGCTGGCGCAGCTCGACGGCCATCGCGCCATCGACTTCATCGGCTCCAGCGGCCAGCGCTTCGAGCTGGAGTTCCAGATGTCCGGCGGAACGCAGACGCGGCGTCTGCCCGCGCAGATCGCGGTGAACGGGGCGGATGCCTACGTCGCCGCCTGCGAAGCCGGTTTGGGGCTGATCCAGGTGCCGGTCTACCACGTCACCGAACAACTGCGCGCCGGCAGCCTGGTGGAAGTCCTCGCCGACTGCAGGCCGCCGGCCTACCCGCTGAGCGTGGTCTACCCGCCGCATCGCCAGCTGTCGCGGCGGGTGAGGGTGTTCGTCGACTGGCTGGTGGAGCTGTTCGAACAACCCGACTGGATGGCGCGGCCGAACCCCTGACGACTGAAAACAGGCGAAAACGCACGCTTTCCCGGCCGCGCGACCTGCCATTTTCTGGCGCGGGCATGATTTACTGGGCGCTCCATCCTCCCCACAAGAAGGAAACCTCCCATGCCCCAAGTGACCCGCCGCGGCAGCCCCGTGGACATCGACGGCGAGCTGCCGAAGGTCGGCCAGGCCGCGCCCGCATTCAGCCTGGTCAATGGCGATCTCGCCGATGTGACCCTCAAGGACTTCGCCGGAAAACGTAAAGTGCTGAACATCTTCCCCAGCGTCGATACGCCGACCTGCGCCACCTCGGTACGCAAGTTCAACGCCGAGGCCAGCAAGCTGAACAACACCGTGGTGCTATGTATCTCCGCCGACCTGCCGTTCGCGCAGAAGCGCTTCTGCGGCGCCGAAGGGCTGGAGAACGTGGTCAACCTGTCGACCCTGCGCGGCCAGGCGTTCCTCCGCGACTACGGCGTGGCCATCGCCAGCGGTCCGATGGTGGGCCTGGCGACCCGCGCGGTCGTGGTGCTGGACGAGAACGACCAGGTGCTGCACAGCGAGCTGGTCCCCGAGATCGGCCAGGAGCCGGACTACCAGGCCGCCATCGGCGTACTCGGCTGATACGCCGGGTGCCGACCGAACGGTCCGCCGCGGCGGGCCGTTTTTTTGCCGGCGTCTGAACCGTTGTCCCTGCGCGGAAACTTTTTGTTTTCAGCTCATACACTTGGCGAGGCAAGTAAAGGGTAAATAGGCGGTAAAGAGCCTTTGCATCGGGGGCAACAGTCCTTATCGTTCAGGCTCCTTCAAATTCCGAATCCTATTCATGTCCGAGCAAACGCCGCCCCCCGCGTTTTACCGTCGCCCGCGCGCCTGGCTGATCGGTATCGTCGTCCTCCTACTGCTGGCCGCCGTGGCCTGGAAATTCTGGCCCGCCAGCTCCACGTCTACCGATGCGGCGCAGCACACCAGCCGCCGGGGCCCCGGTGGAGCCGGCGTCGGCCGCGGTCCCGGCGGCATGGGAGGTCCGGGCGGCGGGCTGTTCAACAACGAGCCGACCCCGGTACGCGTGGCTGCCGCCCGGCAGGGTGACTTTCCCGTCTACTACAAGGCGCTCGGCACCGTTACCGCGCTGAACACGGTGAGCGTGCGTGGCCGGGTCGACGGCGAGCTGGTCAAGGTGGCGTTCGAGGAAGGGCAGAAGGTCAAGGCAGGCGACCTGCTGGCGGTGATCGACCCGCGCACCTACCAGATCGCCCTGCAGCAGGCCCAGGGCACCCTGGCGGAAAACCAGGCGCAGCTGAAGAACGCGCAGATCGACTACGACCGTTACCGCGGGCTGTATGCCGAAGACAGCATTGCCAAGCAGACGCTGGACACCCAGGAAGCACTGGTCAATCAGTACAAAGGCACGCTGCAGGGCAACCAGGCGGCGGTAAACCAGGCCAAGCTGAACCTCGACTTCACCAACGTGCGCGCGCCCATCTCCGGCCGCCTGGGCCTGCGCCAGGTCGACGTCGGCAATCTGGTCGGCTCCAGCGACACCACCGCGCTGGTGACCATCACCCAGACGCAGCCGATCAGCGTCGCCTTCACCCTGCCGGAAAACGAGCTGCCCACGGTGGTCCAGCGCTTCCGCGCAGGCGAGAAGCTCCGCGTCGAGGCCTGGGACCGCGCCGAAACCCGCCTGCAGGCCGAAGGCGTGCTGCAGAGCCTGGACAACCAGATCGACACCACCACCGGCACCCTGAAGTTCAAGGCGCGCTTCGGCAACGACCAGGAAACCCTGTTCCCCAACCAGTTCGTCAACGTGCGGGTACTCGCCGATACGCTGCGCAACGTGGTGCTGGTGCCGACCCCGGCGGTGCAGTTCGGCAATGCCGGCTCCTTCGCCTACGTCATGGACGGCGACGACAAGGTCACCATCCGCACGCTCAAGGTCGGCCCCAACGACGGTGCCAATACGGTGATCCTCGAAGGCCTGGCCAGCGGCGACCGTGTCGTACTGGAGGGTACCGACCGCCTGCGCGAAGGCAGCAAGGTGCTGGTGGTGCATGACAGCGACGCCATGCCGACCTCACCCAGCGAGCAACTGCAGGGCTCGCCGAAAGCCCCTGCGGGCGCTCCCGACGCGGCGGCGAAAGACGCCCGATGAACGTCTCGCGGCTGTTCATACTGCGTCCGGTCGCCACCACGCTGAGCATGCTGGCGATCCTCCTCGCCGGGCTGATCGCCTATCGCATGCTGCCGGTGTCGGCGTTGCCGCAGGTGGACTACCCGACCATCCGCGTCCTCACGCTATACCCCGGCGCCAGCCCGGACGTCATGACCAGCGCGGTCACCGCGCCGCTGGAGCGCCAGTTCGGGCAGATGCCGGGGCTCGCGCAGATGTCCTCGACCAGCTCCGGCGGCGCCTCGGTGATCACCCTGCGTTTCAGCCTGGCGATGGACCTGGATGTCGCCGAGCAGGAAGTGCAGGCGGCGATCAATTCCGCCAGCAACCTGCTGCCTAACGACCTGCCGGCGCCGCCGGTGTACAACAAGGTCAACCCGGCCGACACCCCGGTGCTTACCGTGGCGGTCAGCTCCAAGACCATGCCGTTGCCCAAGCTGCACGACCTGGTCGACACGCGCATGGCGCAGAAGCTCTCCCAGGTGAACGGCGTCGGCATGGTCAGCCTCGCCGGCGGCCAGCGCCAGGCGGTGCGGGTGAAGGTCAACGCGCAGGCGCTGGCCGCCGCCGGACTGAACCTGTCCGACGTGCGCACGCTGATCACCTCGTCCAACGTCAACCAGCCGAAGGGCAACTTCGACGGCCCCACGCGCACCTCGATGCTCGATGCCAACGACCAGCTGCGCTCGCCCGAGGAGTACGCCAACCTGATCCTCGGCTACAACGCCGGCGCCGCGCTGCGCCTGCGCGACGTGGCGGAGGTCGTCAGTGGCGCTGAAAACGAGCGCCTCGCCGCCTGGGCCAACCAGAACCAGGCCGTGCTGATCAACATCCAGCGCCAGCCCGGCGCCAACGTCATCCAGGTGGTCGACCGGATCAAGGCGCTGCTGCCGGCGATCACCTCGACCCTGCCTTCGGGGCTCGACGTCGCCGTGCTCACCGATCGCACGCAGACCGTGCGCACGGCGGTCAGGGACGTGCAGCACGAGCTGCTGCTTTCCATCGCACTGGTGGTGATGGTCACCTTCCTGTTCCTGCGGCGCTTCTCGGCGACCATCATTCCGTCGATCGCCGTGCCGCTGTCGCTGGTCGGCACCTTCGGCGTGATGTACCTCGCCGGTTTCTCGGTGAACAACCTGACGCTGATGGCGCTGACCATCGCCACCGGTTTCGTGGTGGACGACGCCATCGTCATGCTGGAGAACATCGCGCGATTCGTGGAGGAGGGCGACTCGCCGCTGCAGGCGGCGCTGAAGGGCGCGCGGCAGATCGGTTTCACCCTGATCTCGCTGACCTTCTCGCTGATCGCCGTACTGATTCCGCTGCTGTTCATGGCCGACGTGGTCGGCCGGCTGTTCCGCGAATTCGCCATCACGCTGGCGGTGGCGATCCTGATTTCCCTGGTGGTTTCGCTGACGCTGACGCCGATGATGTGCGCACGGCTGCTCAAGCGCGAACCGCCGGAAGCCGAGCAGGGCCGTTTCTACCGCGCCAGCGGTGCCTGGATCGACTGGCTGATCGAGCGCTATTCCGGCGGCCTGCGCTGGGTGCTCAGGCATCAGCCGCTGACCCTGCTGGTGGCCGTGGCCACCCTCGGCCTGACCGTGGTGCTCTACCTGGCGGTGCCCAAGGGCTTCTTCCCGGTGCAGGACACCGGGGTCATCCAGGGCATTTCCGAGGCGCCGCAGTCGGTGTCGTTCCGCGCCATGAGCGAGCGCCAGCAGGAGCTGTCGCGGCTGATCCTTGAGGACCCGGCGGTCGCCAGCCTGTCGTCCTACATCGGCGTCGACGGCGACAACGTCACGCTGAACAGCGGTCGCCTGCTGATCAACCTGAAACCGCACGCCGAGCGCGACGTCAGCGTCACCCAGGTGATCGAGCGCCTGCAACCGAAGCTGGCGCGGCTCAGCGACATCCGCCTGTACCTGCAACCGGTCCAGGACCTGACCATCGAGGACCGGGTCAGCCGCACCCAGTTCCAGTTCAGCCTGGAGTCACCGGACACCGAGCTGCTCAGCGAATGGAACGGCAAGCTGGTGGACGCGCTGCGCCGCCAGCCCGAACTCACCGATGTCGCCAGCGACCTGCAGGGCAAAGGGCTGCAGGTCTACCTGAACGTCGATCGCGACCTCGCCAGCCGGCTCGGGGTGAACATGAGCGCGATCACCGATGCGCTTTACGACGCCTTCGGCCAGCGCCAGATCTCCACCATCTTCACCCAGTCCAGCCAGTACCGCGTGGTGCTGCAGGCGGCCGCCGGCGAGCAGATCGGCCCGCAGGCGCTGGGGCAGATCCATGTCGCCACCCGCGAGGGCACCCAGGTGCCGCTGTCGAGCCTGGCGCGGATCGAGGAGCGGCAGGCGCAACTGGTGATCAACCACATCGGCCAGTTCCCCTCCAGCACGCTGTCGTTCAACCTCGCCGACGGCGTATCGCTGGGCAAGGCGGTCGAAGTGATCGAGCGCACCCAGCAGGAAATCGGCATGCCGGCCGGCGTGCAGAGCCGCTTCCAGGGCGCCGCCGAGGCCTTCCGCGCCTCGCTGTCGTCGACCCTGCTGCTGATCCTGGCGGCGGTGGTGACCATGTACATCGTGCTCGGCGTGCTCTACGAGAGCTATGTGCATCCGATCACCATCCTCTCGACGCTGCCGTCGGCCGGTGTCGGCGCGTTGCTCGCGCTGCTGCTGACCGGCAACGACCTCGGACTGATCGCGATCATCGGCATCATGCTGCTGATCGGCATCGTCAAGAAGAACGCGATCATGATGATCGACTTCGCCCTCGACGCCGAACGCCACCAGGGCATGGCACCGGAAGCGGCGATCTACCAGGCGGCGCTTCTGCGCTTCCGGCCGATCCTCATGACCACCCTGGCGGCGCTGTTCGGCGCGGTGCCGCTGATGCTCGCCAGCGGTTCGGGCGCGGAGCTGCGCCAGCCGCTGGGCCTGGTGATGGTCGGCGGGCTGCTGGTCAGCCAGGTGCTGACGCTGTTCACCACGCCGGTGATCTACCTGTACTTCGACCGCCTGGCCACGCGTTTCCGCCGGCCACGAGGCGAAGAAGGCGAGGTTCCGGCATGAACGCGTCGATGACCCTGCGATGAACCTTTCCGCGCCCTTCATCCGCCGGCCGGTGGCGACCATGCTGCTGAGCCTGGCGATCCTCCTGCTCGGCAGCCTCAGCTTCGGCCTGCTGCCGGTGGCGCCGCTGCCGCAGATCGACTTCCCGGTGATCACCGTGCAGGCCAACCTGGCGGGGGCGAGCCCGGAGATCATGGCGTCCAGCGTCACCACGCCGCTGGAGCGCTCGTTCGGCAGCATTGCCGGCATCACCCAGATGACCAGCCGCACCAGCCAGGGCTCGACGCGGATCATCCTGCAGTTCGAGGCGGACCGGGACATCAACGGCGCCGCGCGCGACGTGCAGGCGGCCATCAACGCCTCGCGCAACCTGTTGCCCAGCGGCATGCGCAGCATGCCCACCTACCGCAAGGTGAACCCTTCGCAAGCGCCGATCATGGTGCTCTCGCTGACCTCCGACGTGCTACAGAAGGGCCAGCTGTACGACCTGGCCTCGACCATCCTGGCGCAGAGCCTGTCGCAGGTGACCGGCGTCGGCGAAGTGCAGATCGGCGGCAGCTCATTGCCGGCGGTGCGCGTCGAGCTGGAGCCGCAGCTGCTCTACCAGTACGGGGTTTCCCTCGACGAGGTGCGCAGCGCGATCACCGCCGCCAACGTGCGGCGGCCGGTCGGCGCGGTGGAGAACGACCAGCACAACTGGCAGATCCAGGCCAACGACCAGCTCGAGCGCGCCGCCGACTACGAGCCGGTGATCATCCATTACCAGGACGGCGCGGCGCTGCGCCTGCGCGATGTGGCGAAGGTCAGCGACGGCGTCGAGGACCGCTACAACAGTGGCTTCTACAACGACGAATCGGCCGTGCTGCTGGTGGTCAACCGGCAGGCCGGGGCGAACATCATCGAGACCATCCGGTCGATCAAGGACCAGCTTCCGGCGTTGCAGGCGGTGCTCCCGGCGAGCGTCAAGCTGAACCTGGCGATGGACCGCTCGGCGACCATCCGCGCGACCCTGCACGAAGCCGAGCGCACCCTGCTGATCGCCGTGGCGTTGGTGATCCTGGTGGTGTTCCTGTCGCTGGGCAACCTGCGCGCCTCGCTGATTCCGGCCCTGGCCGTGCCGGTGTCGCTGATCGGCACCTTCGCCGTGATGCACCTGGCCGGCTTCTCGCTGAACACGCTGTCGCTGATGGCGCTGATCCTCGCCGCCGGGCTGGTGGTGGATGACGCCATCGTGGTGCTGGAGAACATCGCCCGGCACATCGACAACGGCGAGCCGCCGTTTCGCGCGGCGCTGCTGGGCACCAAGGAAGTCGGTTTCACCCTGCTGTCGATGAACCTGTCGCTGGTCGCGGTGTTCGTCTCGATCCTGTTCATGGGCGGCATCGTCGGCCAGCTGTTCAAGGAGTTCTCGATCACCCTGGCGGCGGCGATCATCGTCTCGCTGGTGGTCTCGCTGACGCTCACGCCGATGCTCTGCGCGCGCTGGCTGAAACCCCACGACCCGGCACGGCAAAGCCGCCTGCAACGCTGGAGCGAGGCGCAACACCAGCGCCTGGTGCGCTTCTACGACCGCACGCTGGGCTGGGTGCTGCGCCATCCGAAGCTGACGCTGCTGAGCCTGCTGGCCACGGTGGTGCTCAACGTCTACCTGTACGTCGCGGTGCCGAAGACCTTCATGCCGCAGCAGGACACCGGCCAGCTGACCGGTTTCATCCGCGGCGACGACGGCCTCTCGTTCAGCGTCATGCAGCCGAAGATGGAGACCTTCCGCCGCTCGCTGCTCAAGGACCCCGCGGTGGAAAGCGTCGCCGGCTTCATCGGCGGCAACGGCGGGACCAACAACGCCTTCATGATCGTCCGGCTGAAACCTATGAAGGAACGTTCGCTGTCCGCGCAGCAGGTCATCGAGCGGCTGCGCAAGAACATGCCCAAGGTTCCCGGCGGCCGGCTGATGTTGATGGCGGACCAGGACCTGATGTTCGGCGGCTCGCGCGAGCAGGACAGCTCGCAGTACCAGTACCTGTTGCAGACCGACGAGCTGAGCCTGCTGCGCAAATGGCTGCCGCAGGTCGCGGCGGCGCTCAAGGCGCTGCCCGAACTGACCGCGATCGACGCCAATGACGGTGGCGGCACCCAGCAGGTGACCCTGCAGGTCAATCGCGACGAAGCCCGTCGCCTCGGCGTGGACATGGCGATGGTCAGCGCCGCGCTGAACAACGCCTACAGCCAGCGGCAGATTTCCACCATCTACGACAGCCTCAACCAGTACCAGGTGGTGATGGAGGTCAACCCGAAATACGCCCAGGACCCGAAGACCCTGGAACAGGTCTATCTGGTTACCGCGGAGGGTGGGCGCGTTCCGCTGTCGGCGGTGGCCAGCTACGCCAACAGCCTGGCGGACGACCGGGTCAACCATGAGGGCCAGTTCGCCTCGGAAGCGATTTCCTTCGACCTGGCGCCCGGCGTCAGCCTGGATGCGGCCACCGTCGCCATCGACAAGGCGGTGGCGGCGATCGGCATGCCCACCGAAGTGATCGGCCGCCTCGGCGGCGCCGGCGACGCCTTCAAGAGCACCCAGCAGAACCAGCCGTGGATGATCCTGGCCTCGCTGGTGCTGGTTTACCTGGTGCTCGGCATCCTCTACGAAAGCTACATCCACCCGCTGACCATCCTCTCGACGCTGCCGTCGGCCGGGGTCGGCGCGCTGCTGACGATCATCCTGATCCGCGGCCAGTTCAGCCTCATCTCGCTGCTCGGGCTGTTTCTGCTGATCGGCATCGTCAAGAAGAACGCGATCATGATGATCGACCTCGCGCTGCAACTGGAACGCGAGGGGCAGTCGCCGGCGGAGTCGATCCGCCAGGCCTGCCTGCTGCGCCTGCGGCCGATCCTGATGACCACGCTGGCGGCGATCCTCGGCGCCTTGCCGCTGCTGATCGGCGGCACCGAGGGCGCGGAAATGCGCCAGCCGCTGGGTGTCACCATCGTCGGCGGTCTGGTGCTGAGCCAGATCCTCACCCTCTACACCACCCCGGTGGTCTACCTGTCCCTCGACCGCCTGCGCCACCGCTTCAATCGCTGGCGCGGCGTGCGTACCGATGCCGCCCTGGATACTCCGCTATGAGCCTTTCGCACCCGCCGCTTCGTCCCGTCGCGCTCGCCCTGTTCGTACTGCTGTCCGGCTGCGCCCTGGGGCCGGACTACCAGCGGCCGTCCGTGGACACCCCGGTACAGTTCAAGCAGGCGCAGGGCTGGAAAGCCGCGGCGCCGGCCGATGCGCTGGAGCGGGGCGCCTGGTGGGAGCTGTATGGCGACGCCGAGCTGAATACGCTGGTGGAGAAGCTCAACGTCTCCAACCAGAACGTCGCCGCGTCCGAGGCCGCCTACCGCCAGGCGCGCGCCCTGGTGCAAAGCGCGCGGGCGGCGTTCTATCCGACGCTGTCGGCGAACACCAGCATGACCCGTTCGGGGCAGGGCGGCGGCAGCAACACGGTGCGCACCTCGGACGGTTCGGTGATCACCAGCTCGGGCGGCGGCGGCATCTCCAAGAGCTACAACGCGAATCTCGGGGTGAGCTGGGAGCTGGACGTCTGGGGCCGCCTGCGCCGTGGGCTGGAGGCCGACCGCGCGAGCGCCGAGGCGAGCCTCGCCGACCTCGCGGCGGCGCGCCTGAGCCTGCAATCGGAACTGGTGCAGAACTACCTGCAACTGCGCGTGATGGATGAGCAGAAGCGCCTGCTGGATGCCACCGTGGCGGCCTATCAGCGCTCGCTGCGGCTGACCCAGAACCAGTACAACGCCGGCATCGTGCCGAAGTCCGACGTCAGCCAGGCGCTGACCCAGCTGAAAAGTACCCAGGCGCAGTCCATCGACCTCGACTGGCAACGCGCGCAGCTGGAACACGCCATCGCCGTGCTCACCGGCGCGCCGCCGGCGGAGTTTTCCATCGCCGTGCGCGAGTCGATTCCACAGCTGCCGGCGGTTCCCCTGGAACTGCCCTCGGAACTGCTCGAGCGACGCCCGGACATCGCCTCCGCCGAGCGCAGCGTGATCGCCGCCAACGCGCAGATCGGCGTGGCCAAGGCCGCCTATTTCCCCGACCTGAGCTTGTCCGCCAACGGCGGCTACCGCAACGACAGCTTCGCCGACTGGATCAACGTGCCGAACCGCTTCTGGTCGCTCGGCCCGTCCCTGGCACTGACCCTGTTCGACGGCGGCGCCCGCGCCGCCGAACTGGAGCGCAGCCGCGCCGGCTACGATCAGACCGTCGCGCAGTATCGCCAGGCAGTGCTCGACGGCTTCCGCGAGGTGGAGGACTACCTGGTGCAGCTGCAGGTGCTCGAGCGCGAATCCGGCTACCAGCGCGAGGCCCTCGACGCCGCCCGCGAATCCCTCCGCCTGATCGAAAACCAGTACAAGGCCGGCACCGTGGATTACAACGACGTCGTCAGCGTGCAGGCCACCACGCTGTCCAACGAGCGCACCAACCTGACCCTGTTGGGCAGCCGGCTTACCGCCAGCGTGCAACTGATCGCCGCGCTGGGCGGCGGCTGGAGTTCGGACCAGTTGAGCGAAGAGCCGGCGGCGAAGTAACGGGAAACCTCTGCGGGGCAGCGGTGGGCTGAAGCCCACCCTACACACCCGAGCAACCGTAGGGTGGGCTTCAGCCCACCATCCGTACTGATCGCCGCGCTGGGCGGCGGCTGGAGTTCGGACCGATTGAGCGAAGAGCCGGCGGCGAAGTAACGGGAAACCTCTGCGCGGCAGCGGTGGGCTGAAGCCCACCCTACACACCCGAGCAACCGTAGGGTGGGCTTCAGCCCACCATCCGCACTGATCGCCGCGCTGGGCGGCGGCTGGAGTTCGGACCAGTTGAGCGAAGAGCCGACGGCGAGGTAACAGGGGAACCTCTGCAGGGGCAGCGGTGGGCTGAAGCACACCCCACACACCCGAGCAACCGTAGGGCGGGCTGAAGCCCACCCTACACGCCCCGGCAACCGTAGGGTGGGCTTCAGCCCACCATTCTGCACGTCAGCCCACCATCCGCACTTCAGCCACGACCCCACTTCCGTCCTCCGCCGCTTCCTTCTCGATCCAGCGCAGGAACGCCTGCACCGCCGGTTGCCGCTCCCGTCCGGGTACGCACACCGCGCGGTACTGCGGGCCGGGCAGGGTGACGTCGCTGCGATAGGGCTGCAGCAGGCCAGTGGCGACGCTGTCCGAGGCCAGCACCGAGCTGGCCAGCACCAGGCCCTGGCCGGAGATCGCCGCCTGCAGCGCATAGTGCTCGTCCGGGTAATCGCGCCGCGCGGCCTGCGCCACCCAGTCCTCGCCGATGGCCGCGTTCCAGTCTTCCCAGCTCGGCAGCTCGCCGACCTGCGGCGTGGTCCAGGCCACGTTGATCAGCTCCACCCCGGCTTCCGGCAGGCTCGCCAGCAACTGCGGCGTGCCGTAGGCGCAGAAGTGTTCGCTCATCAGCGGGAAGCGCAGCAACTGCGGAACCTCCTCGAAACCGCAGCGGATCGCCAGGTCGATGCTGGCATCGCGCTGCAGGTCGGCGAGGCCGTTGCTGGTCTCGATGCGCACACGGATCTGCGGGTGCTTGCGGTAGAAGCGGCCGAGGCGGGGAATCAGCCAGAGCGCCGCGAACGCCGGGGTGGTGGTCAGGCTCAGGCTGTCGTCGCGGCCCACCGGCTGGAAGCTTTCCAGGCTGCGGCTGATCTCCAGAAAGGCGCCGTGCAGGCTGCGCTGCAGGCGCTCGCCGTCGGCGCTGAGGCTGACGCGCCGGCCAAGGCGCTCGAACAGCGAGACCCCGAGCAGTTCCTCCAGCGCACGAATCTGGTGGGACACCGCGGTGGGGGTGACGCAGAGCTCTTCGGCGGCGCCCTTGAAGCTGGCGAGGCGCGCGGCGGACTCGAAGGTGCGCAGGGCGGTGAGCGGCAAACGGGCGAACACGGCAATCCCTCGGATGATTTTAATTAACCTGAAGAGACTACAGCTCATTTGTCCCTCGCGCACCGCCCACATAGAGTCTCGTCCATGAGCGCAGCTGATTCGCCGCGCAGCACCGAACGTGGAGATGAAATCATGCAAGGCACCAAACGAAAGGTCGTCCAGGCGCTGCTTTACGAGCTTTGCGCGATGGGTTTCGTGTCGCCCGCGATCGCGTTCGCCTTCGACCGCAGCATGAGTTATTCGGGGATTCTGGCGGTGATGCTGTCATCCATCGCGATGTCCTGGAACATGCTGTTCAACGCCCTGTTCGAGCGCTGGGAAGCGCGCCAGCCGAGTCGCGAACGCACCCTGCGCCGGCGCCTGCTGCATTCGCTGGGTTTCGAGGGCGGCCTGACCCTGCTGCTGGTCCCGGTGATGGCCTGGTGGCTGGAGATCAGCCTGGTCGCCGCGCTGTTCACCGATATTGGTCTGCTGGCGTTCTTCTTCGCCTACGCGTTCGTCTTCCAGTGGTGTTTCGACCGCCTGTTCGGCGTGCCGGACTCGGCGCGCGACGTGCCGGGGTGTGCCTGAGCGTCCGCCGTAGGGTGCGCCGTGCGCACCGAATCATGCGAAGTGGTCCCCGGTGCGCATGGCGCACCCTACGTCGTGCTCCGCTGCCCGTAGGGTGCGCCGCGCGCACCGCGTTACGCCGAGCAGGCTTCACCTTTCCCAAGCCCAAAAAAAACCCCACGGCCAGGAGCGGTATCCGTGAGGTTGGAAAAAGCCGGCCAGGGGCAGCCGGCTCGGAGGAGCTCGATCAGCCCTGCAGTTGCCACCCGCCGCCAAGGGCCTTGTAGATGGAAACGATGCCGCGATAGAGGTCGATCTCGGCCTGCGCCTGCGCGTCTTCGGCGGCCAGGCGCTCGCGTTCAGCGTCCAGCAGCACGAGGAAATCGACGGTGCCTTCGCGATAGCGGATGCCGGCCTGCTCGGCCGCCGCGCGGCTGGCTTCGGACTGGCGGATCAGCGCGAGCAGGCGTTGCTGAGTCTTGCCGTAGTCGCTGAAGGCGTTCTCCGACTCTTCCAGCGCCAACAGCACCTGCTGCTCGTAGTTGGCCAGCGCGCCTTCGCTGTCGGCCTTGGCGCCGCGCAGACGGGCACGCACGCTGCCGAGGTCGAAGGCCGCCCAGGTGATCGTCGGGCCGAGGCCCCAGGCCTGCGCCGCGCTGGAGCCGATCTGCGAGCCGCGGCCGGCGGTGAAGCCGAGGAACCCGGACAGGCTGACCCGCGGGAACAGGTCCGCGGTGGCCACGCCGATGTTGGCGGTGGAGGCCGCCAATTGGCGCTCGGCGGCACGCACGTCCGGACGACGGCGCAGCAGCTCGGCCGGATCGCCCACCGGCAGCGCCTTGGAAATGCTCGGCAGCTTCTTCGGCGAGAGGTCCACGGTCAGCTCGGCAGGACGCTGGCCGAGCAGGGTGGCGATGCGGTTGCGCGCGCGGACCTGTTCGGCCTGCAGCACCGGCAGGCTGGCCTCGACGGCGGCGACCCGCGCATCGGAACGCAACACGTCCAGCTCGCTGCCGACGCCGGCGTCGCGCAGGTCGACCGTGACGCCACGCGAGGCGCGCTGGTTCTTCAGGTTGTCGCTGGCGATCTGCTCGCGCAGCTGGGCACCGCGCAGGTCACCGTAGGCATCCACCAGTTCGGCGATCAGGCTGACCTGCAGTTGGTACAGCTCCGCTTCGGAGACCTCGATCTGCGCTTCGCTGGCTTCCAGCTGGCGCTGGATACGACCGAACAGGTCGACCTCCCAGGCCATGTCCAGGCCCAGGTCGTAGCGCTCGAGGTTGACCCGGTCGGAGGTCTGCCCGGGCTGCTGGCCCTTGCCGATTTCCGAACTGGCGCGGCTGGTGACGGTGGGCAGGTTGTCGTTGGCGACGTCGTCGCGGATCGCCCGGGCCGCCTTGAGGCGGGCGAAGGCGACGCGCAGCTCGCGGTTCTGGCCGAGCGCCTCGGTGACCAGCGAATCGAGGATCGGGTCCTCGAACTGCTGCCACCAGGCGGCCTCGAAGCGGCTGTGGTCATAGTCCGTGCTCTGCGCGGCGGTGACCAGCGCCGCCTCGGTCTGCGGCGCCTTGTAGTCCGGGCCCACCGCACAGGCGCTCAGCGCGAGGACGAGCAGGGTAGGGGCGAAGATCGCTTTCATGCGTGCAGCTCCTGCGAACGGGCCTTGCGGGCCTCGCGCTTCTCGACGAAGGCGCGGATCAGTACATAGAACACCGGGGTCAGCAGCAGGCCGAAGAAGGTCACGCCGAGCATCCCGGAGAACACCGCGACCCCCATGGCGTGGCGCATCTCGGCGCCGGCGCCGGAGGAAAGCACCAGCGGCACCACACCCATGATGAAGGCGATGGAGGTCATCAGGATCGGCCGCAGACGCAGGCGGCAGGCTTCCAGGATCGCCGCCATGCGGTCCATGCCTTCTTCCTGCTTGTCCTTGGCGAACTCGACGATGAGGATCGCGTTCTTGCACGCCAGGCCCACCAGTACGATCAATCCGATCTGGGTGAAGATGTTGTTGTCGCCACCGGAGAGGATCACCCCGCTGATCGCCGAAACCAGCGTCATCGGCACGATCAGGATCACCGCCAGCGGCAGGCTCCAGCTTTCGTACTGCGCCGCGAGCACCAGGAACGCCAGCAGCACGCAGAGCGGGAAGACGAACAGCGCGGTATTGCCGGCGAGAATCTGCTGGTAGGTCAGGTCGGTCCACTCGTAGGTGATGCCGATCGGCAGTTCTTCCTTGAGCAGGCGACTGATCGCCGCTTCCGCCTGGCCGGAGCTATAGCCCGGCGCCGGTGCACCGTTGATCTCGGCGGTGACGAAACCGTTGTAGTGCATGACCCGGTCGGGACCGGAGGTACCGTCGACCTTGACGAAGCTGGACAGCGGGATCATCTCGCCACGGTCGTTGCGCACCTTCAACTGGCCGATCTGCTCGGGCTCGAGGCGGAACTGCTGCTCGGCCTGCACGTTGACCTGGTAGGTCCGGCCAAAACGGTTGAAATCGTTGGCGTACAGCGAACCGAGGTAGACCTGCAGGGTGTCGAAGATGTCGCTGATCGCCACGCCGTGGGTCTTGGCCTTGTCGCGGTCGATTGCGGCCTCGACCTGCGGCACGTTCACCTGGTAGCTGGAGAACACCGACATGGGCGCCAGTTCAGGCAGCTGACGGGCCTTGTTGATGACGTTCTGGGTCTGCTTGTACAGCTCGTCGTAGCCGAGGTTGCCGCGGTCCTGCACCTGCAGGCGGAAGCCCCCGATGGTGCCCAGGCCCATTACCGGCGGCGGCGGGAAGATCGCGATGTAGGCATCCTGAATCCCGCCGTACTGCGCGTTCATGTCGGCGACGATCGAGGCGGCGGACAGCGAAGGGTCCTTGCGCTGGTCGAAATCCTTGAGCGCGAAGAACACCACGCCGCTGTTCGGGCTGTTGGTGAAGCCGTTGATGTTCAGGCCGGGGAAGGCAACGCTGTGGTCGATGCCGGGGTTCTTCAGGGCGAGTTCGGACATCTTGCGGATCACCGACTCGGTGCGGTCGAGGCTCGCCGCATCGGGCAACTGGGCGAAGGCCACCAGGTACTGCTTGTCCTGCTGCGGCACGAAACCGGTCGGCGTGCTGGCGAAGCCCGCCCAGCCGAGGCCGAGCAGCCCGAGGTAGACCACCAGGGCGATGCCGCTGCCGCGCAGTACGCGCTTCACGGTGCCGACGTAGCCGTTGCTGGCGCGGTCGAAGAAGCGGTTGAACGGACGGAACAGCCAGCCACCGAAGATCGTGTCCAGGACACGCGAGAAGCGGTCCTTCGGCGCATCGTGGTCACGCAGCAGCACCGCGGCCAGGGCAGGCGAGAGGGTCAGCGAGTTGAACGCCGAGATGATCGTCGAGATGGCGATGGTCAGCGCGAACTGCTTGTAGAACTGCCCGGTGAGGCCGGAAATGAACGCGGTCGGCACGAACACGGCGCACAGCACCAGCGCGGTGGCGATGATCGGCCCGGTGACTTCGCCCATGGCTTTCTTGGTCGCTTCGACCGGTTTCAGCCCGAGGCCGATGTTCCGCTCGACGTTTTCCACCACCACGATGGCGTCGTCCACCACGATGCCGATCGCCAGCACCAGGCCGAACAGAGACAACGCGTTGAGCGAGAAGCCGAACATGTGCATGACCGCGAAGGTGCCGATCAGCGAGACCGGCACGGCGGCCAGCGGGATGATCGAGGCACGCCAGGTCTGCAGGAACAGGATCACCACCAGCACCACCAGCAGCAGCGCTTCGAACAGCGTGTGCACCACCGCCTCGATGGAACCACGAACGAAGATGGTCGGGTCGTAGACGATCGAATAGTCCATGCCCTGCGGGAAGGATTTCTTCAGTTCAGCCATCTTAGCGCGGACCTGGTTGGACACCTCGATGGCGTTCGAGCCCGGACGCTGGAAGATCGGGATGGCGACGGCCGGCTGGTTGTCCAGCAGCGAACGCAGGGCGTACTGGGCGGAACCCAGCTCGACCCGTGCTATGTCGCGCAGGCGGGTGATCTCGCCGTTCGGGCCGCTGCGGATGATGATGTTCTCGAACTCTTCCTCGCTGACCAGGCGACCCTGGGTGTTCACCGACAGCTGGAAGCTGGTGTCGCCGGGCGACGGCGGCGCGCCGAGCTGGCCGGCGGCGACCTGGCGGTTCTGCTCGCGAATCGCGGTGACCACGTCGGTGGCGGTCAGGTTGCGCTGGGCGACCTTGGCCGGATCCAGCCACACGCGCAGCGAGTACTCGCCAAGGCCGAACAGCTGCACGTCACCGACGCCGCCGAGGCGGGCCAGTTCGTCCTTCACGTTGAGCACCGCGTAGTTCGACAGGTAGAGCATGTCGTAGCGGTCATCCGGCGAGGTCAGGTGGACCACCATGGTCAGCTCGGGGGAGCTCTTGTCCACGGTGATACCGATCCGGGTGACCTCCTCGGGCAGCTTGGGCTGGGTCCGCGTCACGCGGTTCTGCACCTGCACCTGGGCGTTGTCCAGGTCGGTGCCGAGGGCGAAGGTCACGGTCAGCGTCATCTTGCCGTCGGCGGTGGCCTGGGACGACATGTAGAGCATGCCTTCGACGCCGGTGATCGCCTGTTCCAGCGGCGCGGCGACGGTTTCGCCGATCACCTTGGGGTTGGCGCCCGGGAAGTTGGCGCGCACCACCACGGTGGGCGGCACGACTTCCGGGTACTCGCTGATCGGCAGCTGGAACAGCGAGATGGCGCCGCCGATCAGGATGATCAGCGACAGCACCGCGGCGAAGATCGGCCGCTGGATGAAGAACTGGGAGAAGTTCATCGGGGTATTCCTTTGTGAAACGAACAGGCACAGCCGTTCCCCGCCCCCTCGGATCGAGAGAACGGGTGGAGGCATTCCAGGTGGTTAACGGACGGGCGACCCGTCCGGACCTCTCCGAAGAGAGGCAGAACGGCTTACTTCAGGCTGACCTTTAGCGCTTCCGGCTTGCCTGGCCGCTGGGCCAGGGCTTCGCGTTGCTCTTTCAGCGCGGAGAGTGTCTGCTCGCTGGCCATCGGCACGGTTTCCGGGTCCACCGGTGCACCGGGGAATGCCCGCTGCAGGCCGTTGACGACGATCCGCTCACCCTTTTCCAGGCCCTTGCGGACGATCCGTAGACCTTCCAGCTTGGGGCCCAGCTCGACCGGCCGGTAGGCGACCTTGCTGTCGGCATCGAGCACCAGGACGAATTTCTTGCCGAGGTCGGTGCCCACGGCGACATCCTGGATCAGCATGGCGTCGTAGGTGTTGCTACCCACCAGCTTGAGCCGCGCATAGAGGCCCGGGGTGAACTGGCCGTCCTTGTTGTCGAACACGGCGCGACCACGGATGGTGCCGGTGCGCGGGTTGACCTGGTTGTCGAGGAAGTCCAGCTGGCCCAGATGCGGGGTGCCGTCTTCGCTGGTCAGGCCCAGGTAGACCGGGCTGGCATCGCGGGTGTCGGCGCCGCGGCTGCGGGCGAGGGCGGAATACTTGAGGAAGGCGCGTTCGTCGGCGTCGAAGTAGGCATACACCTTGTCGGTCGAGACCAGCGAGGTGAGCAGTGACTGACCGGCATTGACCAGGTTGCCCGCGGTGATCTCGGCGCGACCGACGCGACCGTCGATGGGCGCGGTGACACGGGTGAAACCGAGATCAAGGCGGGCGTTTTCCAGTTGCGCCTGGATGGCCGCGACCGCGGCCTTGGCCTCGGCAGCGGTGCTGGTGCGGGCGTCGGCGAGCTCGGCGGAAATCGCGTTACTCTGGCGCAGACGGTCGCCGCGACGGGCTTCGTTATCGGCGCGGCTCAGCGCGGCGCGGGCTTGTTGCAGTTGCGCCTGCAGGCGTTCGACCTCGGCCTGGAAGGGGCGCGGATCGATCTGGAACAGCAGGTCGCCTTTCTTCACCAGCGAGCCTTCCTCGAAGGCCACCTTGTCGACGTAACCGGAAACGCGCGGACGGATTTCCACCGACTCGGGGGCTTCCAGGCGACCGGTGAACTCGTCCCACTCGTTGACCGGTTGTTCGATCACCTCGGCGACGCTGACTTTCGGCACCGGCATCTGCTGGGCGGTTTCCGTGTTCTTGCCACAGGCAGTCAATACCAGCAGAGCCGCGAGGCTCAGCGGCAGACGCCAGAGTGAATTGATTGACTGTTCCATAGGGTTGCTCCGCCAGACGATTGCTGAATGGAGCGGAGTCTGCTTCGGAGGCCACGGCTAGGCGAATCGAACGAGCCGAATGTGATTATCGATATGGCTGATGGATACATCTCGCGATATCGATAGTTCCATCACAGGTGTTTCCGCGCGCGTCGAATCGCCCGCGGTTGCCGGTCAGAGGCTGTCCGGATCACCGATGAACATCTGGATGCGCGAACGCAGCCAGCGTTCGGCCGGGTCGTTGTCCTGGGCGCCGCGCCAGGCCATCGACAGCTCGAAGGAGCGGGTGCTGTCGAACGGCAGCGGCTCGACGCGCAGCCCGCCTCCGGCGGCCATCACGTCGGCGGCGTAGTCCGGCACAGTGGCGATGATGTCGGTGCCGGCGATCAGCGTGCTCAGGCCGTTGAACTGAGGCACGGCGAGCACCACGCGGCGCTTGCAGTTGACCAGTTCGAGTTCCTCGTCGATGAAGCCGTTGAGGTCCCCGGCGAACGAGACCATCGCGTGCGGCCTCGAGCAGAAATCCTCCAGCGTCAACGGGCCGGGAATCGAGTCGGCGCGCAGCACCTTGGGTTTGCTGCGGCGCAGGACCTTGCGCTTGGCGTTGGCCGGCAGCTCGTCGGTGTAGCTGACGCCAACGGAAATCTCGCCCGAGGCCAGCAGGTTCGGCATCAACAGGTAGTTGGCGCGACGCACCACCAGCACCACGCCGGGGGCCTCGGTTCGGATGCGGCGCAGCAGCGGCGGCAGCAGGGCGAACTCGACTTCATCGGAGAGGCCGATGCGGAACACCAGGTTGCTGGTGGACGGCTCGAACTCGCTGGCACGGCTGACCGCAGTGGAAATCGAATCCAGCGCCGGCGAGAGCAGGGCGAAGATTTCCTGCGCCCGCGCGGTCGGTTCCATGCTGCGTCCGGTGCGCACGAACAAGGCGTCGTCGAACAGGCTGCGCAGGCGGGACAACGCCGCGCTGATCGCCGGCTGACCGAGGAACAGCTTCTCCGCGGCGCGGGTCACACTGCGCTCGTGCATCAGCGTCTCGAAGACGATCAGCAGGTTGAGGTCGAGGCGACGCAAGTCGTTGCGGTTCATTCCCTTCACTCGCGGCACGGGGTCTAGGCGGGGCTCCCGGACGTACGCCGGGCATTTTTTTCGTTTCGGCATCTTACTCAGCCGGGCCTGGATTTGAAGGCTTTTTTGCAGCCTGCCGGCACATCGAATCACTGCCAGGCATGACCACTATCGATGCCGACAGGTAGAGTTGCCTCCCTTCAACGGATAAAGTCCGTAGGCATTGAGAGTGAATTCGAGGTATGCGATGAACCGCGTGATCCGTTTCCACCAGTTCGGTCCGGCCGATGTGCTGAGGATCGAAGAACAGTCTGTTCGCCAGCCGAATGCCGGTGAAGTGCTGGTGCGTGTCGAGGCGATCGGCGTCAATTGGGGCGATGTGCTCTGGCGCCAGGACCTGGCACCGCAGCATGCGCAACTCCCCGCGGGGCTCGGCAGCGAGCTGGCCGGCGAGGTCATCGCGATCGGTAGCGAAGTCACTCGTTTCAAGGTCGGCGACCGTGTCGCGAGCTTCCTGGGCCACAGCGTCAACGAGTATCCGGCGTATGGCGAATGCATGCTGATGCCGAGCACTTCGCTGACCCATTATCCGGACGTGCTCAGCGCCGAGCAGGCCGCGGTGCACTACATGCCGCTGCTGATCGCCTTCCTGGGCTTCACCGAGCTGGCGCGAATGAAGGCCGGCCAGCGGGTACTGATCACCGATGCCAGCCACTGTTCGGGGCCATCCTCGATCCAGATGGCCAAGGCGCTGGGCGCCCAGGTGTTCGCCACCAGCGACACCTCGGACGATCGCGACTACCTGATCGGCCTCGGCGCCGACAAGGTCATCGCCACCGAGGAAGAAGACCTGGTCGGACGCCTCAAGAAGCTCACCGACGGGCACGGCGTGGATGTGGTGCTGGATGCCTGCGGCGGCCCGCAGATGGGCCTGCTCGGCGACATCATGGCGCCGCGCGGCAAGCTGATCCTCTACGGACTGAACGGCGGCAACCAGACACCGTTTCCGGCCTGTGCGGCGTTCGAGAAGAACTTCAAGTTCTTCGTGCACTGCCTGGTGGATTTCACCGGCAGCCCGGAGCTGGGCATCCAGCCGGACCACGAGGTGGTCGAGCGGGCGCTGGCGCAGATCAACCAGCTGACCCGCGACGGGCTGCTGCGGGCGAACATCGACAAGGTCTTCGCGTTCGACGACGTGGTCGCGGCGCACCAGTACCTGGAAAGCGGCGACTGCCGTGGCCGGGTCGTGCTGAAGGTCTGATGCGCGTTTCGTGATACACAATGCCGCCTTCGGGCGGCATTTTTTTTGCGCGCCGGAAGCCGCGGTAGCCCGGACGGCGGCGCCTGACGGCTGGTCGTCCCGGCGAAACTTTTTTTCGCCCGGCCCACTCCTCATAGGACGTGAGAAACGAGGAGAGCGACATGCCGAGGGTAATCTGGAAGGGCGCGGTGAGTTTCGGCCTGGTGCACATTCCCGTGGCGCTGGTGCCGGCGACTACGCGCCAGGGCGTCGACTTCGACTGGCTGGACAAGCGCAGCATGGACCCGGTGGGCTACAAGCGGATCAACAAGGTCACCGGCAAGGACATCGAGAAGGAAAACATCGTCAAGGGCGTCGAGCTGGAGAAGGGCAACTACGTGGTGATCAGCGAGGAGGAAATCCGCGCCGCGCACCCGAAAGTCACCCAGACCGTGGATATCGTCGCCTTCGTCGATGCCGAGAAAATCCCCTTCCTGTTCATCGATACGCCGTACTACCTGACACCCGACCGCCGCGGCGAGAAGGTTTACGCGCTGCTGCGCGAGGCGCTAGTAGCCACCGGCAAGGTCGGCCTGGCGAATGTCGTGCTGCACACCAAACAGCACCTGGCGGTGGTCATGCCGCTGGGCGAGGCGCTGGTGCTCAACACCCTGCGCTGGGCCGACGAGGTCCGCGGGATCGAGGCACTCGAACTGAAGGACGAGGCGATCAAGCCCGACCTGGCCAAGCGTGAACTGGACATGGCGACCCGGCTCATCGAGGAAATGAGCGAGGACTGGCAGCCGGAACAGTACAAGGACACCTTCCAGGAACAGATCATGGCGCTGGTGGAGCAGAAGGCGAAGGAGGGCAAGGTGGAAGCCGTCAGCGAGCCCGACGAAGACGGTGGCGAGCGTCGCAGCGCCGACGTGATCGACCTGACCGAACTGCTCAAGCGCAGCCTCGGCGCCAAGCCCGCCGCGAGCAAGCCGGCGGCGAAGGCGGCGCTAAAGAAAACCGAAAAGACCGAGAAAGCCGAAAAAGCCGAAAAACCGGCGCGCAAACCGGCGGCCAAAACGGCGACGAAACCGGCCGCAAGCCGTACAACGAAGAAAAAGGCCAGTTGAGCGGGCGGCTGTCGGAGAATGGCCGAACGCCCGCGCCGCAGAGGCCTCGCCGATCCATCGGTGGCAGCGACGGGCGTCGCGCAGGAGGAACTTTTGTCAGGCCTCCCGTTCGGAATTAACAGGGTCGCAGCGCACCGCGGCCATCTCTTTTCGGCCTCTCCTACCGCCTTCAACGATCAGCTTCTTGCCAGGGCGGCAGGCGAAGCAGTTCACCCGATGCGCCATTCAGGAGTCGCTCGATGCCAGATGCTCCCATCCACGATCCACGCGAACAGGGCACTCTGCTGACGCTGGATCGCGCCCTGCAACTGCCACGAATCGCCATCGAAGCGTGTCAGCCCACGCTCGATGAGGGCCGTTTCGCCGCCAAGACCATCGCCGGACAACCGGTGATCGTCGACGCGAAGATTTTCGCCGATGGCCACGACAAGCTCGGCGCCTGCATCGCCTGGCGCGCCGACGACGAAACCGAGTGGCACCGGGTGCCGCTCGCCGAGCTGGGCAACGACGCCTGGCAGGGGCACTTCACGCCGATCCGCGTCTGTCGCCACCATTTCGTCGTCGAAGCCTGGTGGGACCTGTTCGAGTCCTATCGCTACGAGTTGAGCAAGAAGCACGCAGCCGGCGTGTCCATCGACCTCGAAATCGAGGAAGGTCGCGCGCACCTGATGCGCGTCTTCGGCTTCGCCCAGGGCCAGGCCCGCGACGTGATCAGCGGACTGCTGGACAAGTTCGGCACGGCGCCGGACCAGACCGCCAGGGTCGCCGTGCTGCTCTCCGACGAGGCGGCGCAGGCGATGGCCGAGGCGGACGAAAAGAAGCACCTGGTGCGCAGCAACGTGTTCCCGCTGGAGGTGGAGCGCACGCAAAGCCAGTTCGCCAGCTGGTACGAGCTGTTCCCGCGCTCGCAGACCGACGACCCGGCGCGCCACGGCACCTTCAACGATGTCATCGGCCAGTTGCCGCGCATCCGCGACATGGGCTTCGATGTTCTGTACTTCCCGCCGATCCATCCGATCGGCCGGGCGCATCGCAAGGGCCCGAACAACTCCCTGTTCGCCGGGCCGGACGATCCCGGCAGCCCGTATGCCATCGGTAGCGCCGACGGTGGCCACGAGGCGATCCATCCGCAACTCGGCAGCCGCGAGGATTTCCGCGAGCTGGTAGCCGCGGCGGCGGAGCACGGCCTGGAGATCGCTCTGGATTTCGCCATCCAGTGTTCCCAGGACCATCCCTGGCTCAAGGAGCATCCGGGCTGGTTCGCCTGGCGTCCGGACGGGACCATTCGCTACGCGGAGAACCCGCCGAAGAAGTACCAGGACATCGTCAACGTCGACTTCTACGCCGAAGACGCCATGCCCGACCTGTGGATCGCCCTGCGCGACGTGGTGGCCGGCTGGGTGGAAGAGAGCGTTAAGATTTTCCGCGTCGACAACCCGCACACCAAGCCGCTGCCCTTCTGGGAGTGGCTGATCGCCGATATCCGCCACAAGCATCCCGAGGTGCTGTTCCTCGCTGAGGCCTTCACCAAGCCGGCGATGATGGCGCGCCTGGGCAAGGCCGGCTTCAACCAGAGCTACACCTACTTCACCTGGCGCACCACCAAGGACGAGCTGACCAGCTACTACACCGAGCTGAACCAACCGCCGCTGCGCGACTGCTACCGACCGAATTTCTTCGTCAACACGCCGGATATCAACCCGGTGTTCCTGCATGAAAGCGGGCGCGCCGGATTTCTCATCCGCGCCGCCCTGGCGACCATGGGCTCCGGCCTGTGGGGCATGTATTCCGGCTTCGAGCTGTGCGAGGCCGCGCCGATACCGGGCAAGGAAGAGTACCTGGACTCCGAGAAGTACCAGCTGCGCCCGCGCGACTACACCGCGCCCGGCAACATCAGCGCCGAGATCGCCCAGCTCAACCGCATTCGCCGGCAGAACCCCGCGCTGCAGACGCACCTGGGCTTCCAGGCCTACACCGCCTGGAACGACAACATCTTCTACTTCGGCAAGCGCACGGCGGATCGTTCCAACTTCATCCTGGTCGCCGTCTGCCTCGATCCGTTCAACGCCCAGGAAGCGCACTTCGAGTTGCCGCTCTGGGAACTGGGCCTGCCCGACCATGCAGACACCCACGGTGAAGACCTGATGACCGGCCACCGCTGGACCTGGCACGGCAAGAACCAGTGGATGCGCATCGAACCCTGGCACCAGCCGTTCGGAATCTGGCGCATCAGCGCGAACTGAACCCAACCGCCTCACAGCGAGATTTCGGGCGCCGCGCGCCCGGCCAAGAAGGAAAGCCACGATGGCGAAGCCCAAGAAAAGCCCACGTTCCCGCAAGCCTGCCGCGTTCATCGATGATCCGCTCTGGTACAAGGACGCGGTCATCTACCAGGTCCATGTGAAATCCTTCTACGACTCCAACAACGACGGAATCGGCGATTTCCCCGGCCTGATCGAGAAGCTCGACTACATCGCCGAACTCGGCGTGAACACCATCTGGCTGCTGCCGTTCTACCCCTCGCCGCGCCGCGACGATGGCTACGACATCGCCGAATACCGTGGCATCCATCCCGACTACGGGACCATGGCCGACGCCCGCCGCTTCATCGCCGAGGCGCATGCCCGCGGGCTGCGGGTGATCACCGAGCTGGTCATCAACCACACCTCGGACCAGCACCCGTGGTTCCAGCGCGCGCGCAAGGCGAAGAAAGGCTCCAAGGCCCGCGACTTCTACGTCTGGTCCGATACCGACCAGAAGTACGACGGCACGCGGATCATCTTCCTCGATACCGAGAAATCCAACTGGACCTGGGACCCGGTCGCCCAGCAGTACTTCTGGCACCGTTTCTATTCGCACCAGCCGGATCTGAACTTCGACAACCCGCAGGTGATGAAGGCGGTGATCTCGATCATGCGCTACTGGCTGGACATGGGTATCGACGGCCTGCGCCTGGACGCGATTCCCTACCTGATCGAGCGCGACGGCACCAACAACGAGAACCTGCCGGAGACCCATGCGGTGCTCAAGCAGATCCGCGCCGAGATCGACGCCAACTATCCGGACCGCATGCTCCTGGCCGAGGCCAATCAGTGGCCGGAAGACACCCAGCTGTACTTTGGCGACGGCGACGAGTGCCACATGGCGTTCCACTTCCCGCTGATGCCGCGGATGTACATGGCGATCGCCCAGGAAGACCGCTTCCCGATCACCGACATCCTGCGCCAGACCCCGGAAATCCCGGCCAACTGCCAATGGTCGATCTTCCTGCGCAACCACGATGAGCTGACCCTGGAAATGGTCACCGACCGTGAGCGCGACTACCTGTGGAACTACTATGCCGCCGACCGCCGCGCACGCATCAACCTGGGCATCCGCCGCCGCCTGGCACCGCTGCTGGAGCGCGACCGCCGGCGCATCGAGTTGCTCAACAGCCTGCTGCTGTCGATGCCGGGCACCCCGACGCTGTACTACGGCGACGAGATCGGCATGGGCGACAACATCCACCTGGGCGACCGTGACGGCGTGCGTACGCCGATGCAGTGGTCGGTGGACCGCAACGGCGGCTTCTCGCGCGCCGACCCGGCCAGCCTGGTGCTGCCCTCGATCATGGATTCGCTGTACGGCTACCAGGCGATCAACGTCGAGGCACAGTCGCGCGATCCGCATTCGCTGCTCAACTGGACGCGGCGCATGCTCGCCGTGCGCAAGCAGCAGAAGGCCTTCGGCCGCGGCACGCTGAAGATGCTGGCGCCGAGCAACCGGCGCATCCTCGCCTACCTGCGCGAGTTCGACGGCCCCAACGGCGAACACGAAACCATCCTCTGCGTGGCCAACGTGTCCCGCGCCGCCCAGGCCGTCGAGCTGGACCTGTCCGCGCTGGAAGGCCGGGTACCGGTGGAAATGCTCGGTGGCAGCGCCTTCCCGCCCATCGGTCAACTGCCGTACCTGCTGACGCTGCCGCCCTATGGCTTCTACTGGTTCCTGCTGGCCTCCGAGGCGACCATGCCAAGCTGGCACCAGGTTCCGGTCGAAACGATGCCGGACTTCCCGACGCTGGTGCTCAAGCGCCGCGTCGAGGAACTGCTCGAGGAGCCGTCGCGCGGCGTGCTGGAAGGCACCTCGCTGCCGGCCTATCTGCCCAAGCGGCGCTGGTTCCCCGGCAAGGATTCGGTGATCAGGAACGTCAGGATCGCCTACGCGACGCGCCTGAACGACGGCCCACGGCCGATGCTGCTCAGCGAGATCGAGGTGGAAACCGATACCGCCACCAGCCGCTTCCAGCTGCCGCTCGGCTTCCTGCCGGAAGAGGAATTCGGCGCCGCGCTGCCGCAGCAACTCGCGCTGGCGCGCGTGCGCCGCGGTCGCCAGGTCGGCCTGCTGACCGACGCCTTCACCCTGGAGAGCTTCGTCCGTTCGGTGCTCCAGGCGTTGCGCGGCGAGCAGCAGGTGAGCAGCGAGGCCGGCGAAATCCGCTTCGTGCCTACGCCGCAGCTGGCGGCCATCGAGGAACCCGCCGAGTCCAGCGTGCGCTACCTGTCCGCCGAGCAATCCAACAGCTCGGTGGTGATCGGCGACTCGATGGTGCTCAAGCTGTTGCGCCGCGTGTCCGCCGGTGTGCATCCGGAACTGGAGATGGGCCTGTACCTCACCGCCGGGGAATTCCCCAACATCGCCGCGGTGCTGGGCGAAGTGCAGCGCATCGACGCCAACGGCGAAGGCCACGTGCTGATGATCCTGCAGCGCTACATGGCCAACCAGGGCGATGCCTGGGAATGGACGCAGAACAGCCTGGAACGGGCGATCCGTGATGAGATCGCTGGCGGGCTCTCCGGCCACGAGAACCAGTACAGCACCCTCGCGGAACTGCAGGATTTTTCGCGCCTGCTCGGGCAGCGCCTGGGCGAGATGCACAAGGTGCTCGCCGTGCCGACCGACAATGCCGACTTCAAGGCGGAGCCGACCAGCAAGAAGGACGGCGCCGCCCTGGCGAAGAGCATTCGCCAGCAGCTCGAACATGCATTCTCCCTTCTCGAAGGCCGCAGCGCTGTCGACGCGGAAACCGGCGAGGCCATCGCCGCGCTGCTCAAGCAACGCAAACGCCTGCTCGGCGCCGTCGATACGCTGGCCAAGCGGGCGGTGGGCGGCCTGCGCATCCGCGTGCATGGCGACCTGCACCTCGGCCAGGTGCTGGTGGTGAAAGGCGATGCCTACTTCATCGACTTCGAGGGCGAGCCGGCTCGGTCGCTGGCGGAGCGGCGCGCCAAGCACAGCCCGTACAAGGACGTCAGCGGCATCCTGCGCTCGTTCGACTACGCCGCCGCGATGGCGATCAGGAGCACACATACGGCGGACGTTTCCGCCGAGGCTGATGCCGCCCGACGCAAGATCGCCGAGACCTATCAGCAGACGGCTGGTCTGGTTTTCCTCGAAGCCTACCGGGCCGCCGCTGCCGATTTGCCGCACGCGTGGTCAGAGGAGGGTGGAGACGAGGCTGCGCTGGTATTGTTCAGCCTCGAGAAGGCCGCTTACGAGATTGCCTACGAAGCCGAGAACCGCCCGGCGTGGTTAAGCGTGCCGGTGCAGGGCCTGCTCGACCTGGCGCAACAGCTATCCGATGGAGACACCAACTCATGAGTGACCGCCCGGCCATTTCCCTCCCAGGGGTCGGCCTGCTGCCCGACGATTCCGCCGTGGAGGCGCTGATTCGCGCCGAGCATGGCGACCCGTTCTCGATTCTCGGCCCACACCCGGACCGCGACGGGCTGATCATCCGCGCCTACCTGCCCAACGCGCTGGGGGTGGATGTCCTCGAACGCGACACCGGCAACCGCATCTGCGCGATGGACCAGGCGCAGGCTCCCGGCCTGTATTTCTGCCGTCTCGACATCGCCCAGCCGTACCTGCTGCACATCCGCTGGGCGACCGGCGAGCAGATCACCGAAGACCCCTATAGCTATGGTGAGCTGCTGGGAGAAATGGACCTCTACCTGTTCGCCGAAGGCAATCACCGCGACCTCGGGCGCTGCCTCGGCGCGCAGGTGGTCACGCTCGGCGACGTCGAAGGCGTGCGCTTCGCCGTGTGGGCGCCCAATGCCCGGCGGGTCTCGGTGGTCGGCGCCTTCAACGGCTGGGACGGTCGTCGCCACCCAATGCGCCTGCGCCATCCGAGCGGGGTATGGGAGATCTTCATCCCGCGGCTGCAGCCCGGCGAACCCTACAAGTTCGAGCTGCTCGGCCAGGACGGCGTGCTGCCGCTGAAGGCGGACCCGATGGCGCTGTCCACGGAGACGCCGCCCAGCACCGCGTCCATCGTCGCCGCGCCGCTGCGCCACGACTGGCAGGACCGCGAGTGGATGGACCAACGCGGGCAGCGCCAGGCGCTGAGCGCCCCCTTGTCGATCTACGAACTGCACGCCGCCTCCTGGCGCCGCGAGGGCGGTGACGAAGGGCGCCTCTACAACTGGCGGGAACTGGCTGAACGGCTGATTCCCTATGTCCAGGAAATGGGCTTCACCCACATCGAACTGCTGCCGATCATGGAACACCCGTTCGGCGGCTCCTGGGGTTACCAGCCGCTGTCGCAGTTCGCCCCGAGCGGACGCTTCGGCACGCCACAGGACTTCACCGCCTTCGTCGACGCCTGCCACGGTGCCGGCATCGGTGTGATTCTCGACTGGGTGCCCGCGCATTTCCCCACCGACCCGCACGGCCTGGCGCGTTTCGACGGCACGGCGTTGTACGAGTACGAAAACCCGCTCGAAGGCTTCCACCAGGATTGGGAAACCTACATCTACAACCTCGGCCGCACCGAGGTGCACGGTTTCATGATCGCTTCGGCGCTGCACTGGCTGAAGGATTTCCACATCGACGCGTTGCGTGTGGATGCGGTGGCCTCGATGCTCTACCGTGACTATTCGCGCAAGCAGGGCGAATGGGTTCCGAACCGTTTCGGCGGGCGCGAGAACCTCGAAGCCATCGACTTCCTCCGCCACCTGAACGATGTGGTGAACGTCGAGGCGCCCGGCGCCCTGGTGATCGCCGAGGAATCCACCGCCTGGCCGGGCGTCAGCAAGCCGACGTCTGAAGGCGGGCTGGGCTTCGATTACAAATGGAACATGGGCTGGATGCACGACAGCCTCAAGTACATCGAAGAAGATTCGATCAACCGGCGCTATCACCATGACAAGCTGACGTTCGGCCTGCTGTACGCCTTCTCCGAACGCTTCGTGCTACCGATTTCCCATGACGAAGTGGTGCACGGCAAACGTTCGCTGATCGACAAGATGCCCGGCGACCGCTGGCAGAAGTTCGCCAACTTGCGTGCCTACCTGTCATTCATGTGGACGCATCCGGGCAAGAAGCTGCTGTTCATGGGCTGCGAGTTCGGCCAGTGGCGCGAATGGAGCCACGACCGCGAGCTGGACTGGTACCTGACGAAGTACGCCGATCACCAGGGCGTGCAGCGCCTGGTCAGCGACCTCAACCGGCTGTATCGCGAGCAGCCCGCGTTGCACGAGCGCGACTGCGATGCGGAAGGCTTCCAGTGGCTGATCGGGGACGACTCGGGGAATAGTGTTTACGCCTGGTTGCGCTGGAGCCTGGCGGGCGAGCCCTTGCTGGTGGTCGCCAACTTCACGCCGGTGCCACGTCACGGTTATCGCATCGGTGTGCCGCGTGAAGGCAACTGGCAGGAGCTGTTCAACAGTGACGCCGAATGCTACGCCGGCTCGAACCTGGGCAATTCAGGGGCGATCCTCGCCGAAAGCATCGACAGCCATGGGGAGAAGCAGTCGCTGTCACTCAACCTGCCACCGCTTGGCGTGCTGATCCTGCGCCCCGCCTGATCGACTCTCGCGCGCCGGGCTGGCGCGCCTTCCGCTGAAAAGCAAACGCCGGACATTATCGTCCGGCGTTTTGCATTTACGGATGGGTCGGGACGGGAAGGGCGAAAGCCCGACCGTGAACACGGCCGGGCAGAGGCTTAAAGGCTGTAGCTCATCTGCTTGCGGAGTTTGGCGACGGACAGCTCCTGGCGAATCTCCAGGACCAACTGGGAAATCGCACGGATGGTGGCGTAGCGTTCGGGCGCTATGGCTGTGACCACCAGTTGCGGCTCGCCGCTTTGCGCGTGGAACAAACGGACAGTAATGCCCTGTTCCTCTTCCTTGCATTCGCAGGCAAGCGGCACGAAGGACAGCTCGATGATTTGCCGAGCCTCCTGAAAAGATATCGTCATCATTGTTGGCTCATCCACATTCGTAGTGTCCAACAAGGCTAGCCGCATTTGGTGACATTTCAACGAAACGAACCAGCGTTCCGCCCGCTGGTGCACCTACCGGGCGACCATTCCGGGTGAGAATCAGCCCTGCTTGTCGCTGTTCATGTTGCGCAGTTTCTTCGCCTGGGACTCCAGCAGGAGGTACACCAGCGAGGCGATCAGCAGCGGGATCAGGAAGTAAAGCACCCGATAGCCGATCAGCGCGGCGAGCATGCTGCCCTTGGAAACCTGCCCCTGCAGCAAGGTCACGAAAACCGTCTCCAGCACGCCCAATCCCGCGGGAATGTGCGTGACGACACCGGCGATGCTGCTGATCAGCAGGACGCCCAGCACGGTTGGATAATCGACCTTGTCCTGCAACATGATGTACACCACCAGCGCCATCAGCCCCCAGTTGCAGCCGCCAACCACCAGCTGGCTGGCGGCCATGCGCAATGAGGGCAGGCCGATTTCGTGCCCCCGGATCGTCCAGGAACGGCGCTTGGAGAAGGCGCAGAGGCCGAGGTAGATCAGCGTCACCGCGACCAGCAGGACACCGATCAGACGCAGCGTGCCCGTACCGATGGACCAGCTCTCCGGCATTTTCACCCAGCCCAGGGCGAACACAGTCCCGCCCAGCGCCATGTAGCCGAGCCAGTTGGTCATCAGGCTCAAGGTGAAGATCTGGGTGATCACCGAATTCTTCAGGCCGAGGCGCGAGTACAGTCGGTAGCGGAAGGCGATGCCACCGACCCAGGCACTGAGGTTGAGGTTGAAGGCATAGCAAACGAAGGTCACCGGCAGGATTTGCGACGCCGGCAGGCTATGCCGCGTGTAGCGTTTCCCGAGCAGGTCGAAGCTGGTGTAGACGAGGTAGCTGCCTAGCGTCGCCAGGCCGGCGAGCAACAGCGTCTTCATGCTGTATGCGCGCAGGGTGGTGATCACCTCGTCCCAGTCGACCTTCTTCGCCAGGGCGACCAGCAGCACCACCACCATGATGAAGAACGCATAGGTCAGCAGTTTCTTGGCGATCGGCCACCATCGATGGCGCTCGGCGAACGAGGACTGGCGGGTTTCGCTGGATGCGCTCATTGACCGTCTCGCTGCAGGTTGGCGACGGCGGGGGATTCCACCGTCGGAGGTTCGACAAGGGCGAGGCGCGGCTTACTGGCCGGGAGCTTGGCGATCATCGAGGGGAAATAGCGCAGAAAGTGGAATATCAGGAACACCAGAGGGGCGCGCCAGAAATACCCGCGCACCATGCGCTCCAGGGGAACCGTCTTGCAGTGGTCCTGAATGAGCAGGTCCAGCCGCTCGTGCAGGTGCCGGTTGAACACCGGGTCGCGAATGATCACGTTGGCTTCAAGGTTCAGCGACAGACTCAGCGGGTCGAGGTTGCTGGAACCCACGGTGGACCAATCGTGGTCGGCCAGCGCCACCTTGCCGTGCAGCGGACGCTGGCAATATTCGAGAATCTGCACGCCGTCGCGCAGCAGGTAGTTGTAGAGCATTCGCGCGGCGAGTTTGGCGATCGGCATGTCCGGCTGGCCCTGCAGCACCAGACGCACGCGCACCCCGCGGCGGGCCGCGTTGCGAATCTCTCGCAGCACGCGATAACCGGGGAAGAAGTAGGCGTTGGCGATCAGCAGATGGCTGCGCGCCGAACGGATCGCCTCGAGGTAGTGCTCCTCGATGTCATTTCGATGGTTCTCGTTGTCGCGGGTGACCAGGAGTACGCGGGCGTTGCCGCGGCTGTGGTTGTAGGTTCGGCCGATGGACTCCTGTACGCGGCGCTGCCACCAGCGCTTCGGATGCTCGCGGGGGGCGATGGTCTTCAGCGCGAAGCGATGGATGTCGTCCACGGCCGGCCCTTCGATCTCCACGGCATAGTCCTGCTTGGCTTCCGGGCCGAAGTCAGCGAGATGATCGGCGGAGTAGTTGATTCCGCCGATGAAGGCGCGCTCCCCGTCGATCACCACGATCTTGCGATGCAGGCGGCGGAACAGATTGGTGCGCATGCCCAGGAACTTGGGCTGCGGGTCGAACAGGTGCAGGCGCACGCCAGCGGAGGTCAGCCCGGCGATGTAGTCCGGGGTGAGGTCCGCGCAGCCATAGCCGTCCAGCGTGATGTCGACGCGCACGCCGCGTTGGGCGGCGTCGATCAACACGTCGCGTAGTTCGTTACCGACCTTGTCCTGATAGACGATGAAGGTCTCCAGCAGAACTTCCTTCTTCGCCTGACGAATCGTCTCGAATACGCGTGGGAAGAATTCCTCACCGTTTTCCAGCAGCTGCAGGCGGTTTCCATCACGCCAGCTGAATTTCATAGGTGGATCTCCACGGCCAGGGGTACATGGTCTGACAAGTGCGACCAGGGCCGGTTCGACAGAACCTGCGGGTTGCGCGTGGTGGCGTTGCGCACGTAGACGCGGTCCAGGCGCAGCAGCGGCCAGTGCGCCGGGAAGCTCCTGGCGACGATGCCGTGCGCCTGGGCGAAGGCCTCGTGCATGTTCGCGCCGCGCTCCAGCACCGGGCTGGCCTTGAGCCGCCAGTCGTTGAAGTCGCCGGCCACCACCACCGGCGCATCCGGCGGCAGGCTGGAGATCAGTTCGCAGAGCAGGCCCAGCTGCTGCTGGCGGTGCGCCTCGCGCAGGCCGAGGTGAACGCAGATGGCGTGGAAGGCGTCGTGACCGGGCACCTGCAACTCGCAGTGCAGCAGCCCGCGCCGCTCCGGACCGCTGATGGACACGTCGAGGTTCTGGTAGCGCAGGATCGGAAACTTGGAGAGCAGCGCGTTGCCGTGGTCGCCATCCTGGTAGACCGCGTTGCGGCCGTAGGCGAAGTCGCTCCACATGCTGTCGGCGAGAAACTCGTACTGCGAGGTGGCCGGCCAGTCGGGAAACCGCAGCGCGTGCTTCTCATGGGTGCCGTGGACTTCCTGCAGGAACACGATGTCGGCAGAAATGCTGCGCACCGCATCGCGCAGCTCGGGCAGGATGAAGCGCCGATTGAACAGCGTGAAACCCTTGTGCGTGTTCACCGTCAGCACCTTGAGCGAATGCACCGAACTCGCCAGGTGCGCATCCAGTTGGGAGCTTTGCAAATTCAAATCTGAACTCCTTGGCGTCTTTGCCGGGGCGGGGCGCTCAATGGGCCTGGGCCACACCAAGCAGCACGGTGCTCTGGGCGCGATCACTGAAGGTGCTGGCGATGTTGCCGAGCGACACCACGCCGACCAGGCGTTTCTCACGATTGAGCACCGGCAGACGGCGCATCTGGTTGTGCGCCATGTTGCGGGCGACCTGCTGCACGTCTTCGTCATCGAAGCAGTAGCGCACGCCCGAGCTCATGATCCGGCGAACCGGCGTCGCAGCGTCGAGCCCTTCGGCGACGGCGCGCAGGGTGATGTCGCGGTCCGTCACCATGCCCACCAGACGGCCGTTCTCGTGAACCAGAAGGGCGCCAGTGTCGATCCGCGCCATCAGCGTCGCCGCATCGCGGATGCTCTGCTCCGGACGCAGGGTCTGCACGTTGCGGGTCATGATCTGCTTGATCTTCATGGGCTCGCTCCTTTGCATAAGAACCGGCGCTGCGGCCGCAAGGCCGCAGGCTGCACCCGCGATGGGCGCCTAGTTATTCCGACTGATCAGGAGGAGCAGGGTTCCGGCACGAGACGTGCCAGAGGGCGATGACGGGGGGGCGACGATTCGGCGAGCCGAACCCTGGATCAGGCCAGGCCTTCGCGCGCGGCCACGCTGGTGCCGTCGCGCGACCACGACTGCATGACGAAATCCGGCTCGGTGTGGGTCATCAGGCATTCCATCTGCAGGGCGTCGCCAAGTAGCTGATGCACCTGGTCGCCCATCAGCGGGCAGCCGTCGATGGGATGCCGCCAGTGGCAGGCGACGAGAATTCCGTCCTCGGTGAGCGACGAGCGCATGCATTCGGCCAGGGCCAGGAGATCGTCCTGGGCCAGGTAGTAGCCGACCTCGCTGAGGACGATCAGGTCGAAACGCTGCTCCGGCCAGCCCTGCGGCAGACGCATCTGCTCGACGCGGGCATGGGGGAACGCTTCCAGACGCTGGCGCGCCAGTCGAACGGCGGCGGCCGAGGTATCGCCGCAGAGCAGGCTGTCGCAACGCTCGGCCAGTTCCGCGCTCAGTTCGCCATTGGCGCAGCCGGGTTCGAAGGCCGCGGCGAAGCGGTCGCGGGGCAGGGCGGCCAGGGTCAGGGCGCGCTTGCGACGCTCGTACCAGCGCTGGCGAAACGCCCAGGGATCGTCGTTGCCGGCGAACAACTCATCGAAATAGGCATCGCCCACGCTCATAGGAAGAACACCTCGAAGGGTCGCAACAGGCGCTCGAGCGCATGCGCGTCCAGCACCGGTGGCAGATTAATGTCGGGATCGCCTTCCAACTGGCTGGCGTGCGCCTGCATGGCCTGGCGCTTGCGCGCGAGCATGGCCTCGTCGATGACCATCTTGCGGGCGCGTTGCCAGGGCAGGCGTGGGTCCTCCGGGTCCGCCCAGTGCCAGGCCCAGATCGGTACTTCCACCAGGCGGGCACCTGCCGCGCGCGCAGCCGCCGCCGCGGCGCGTCCGACCGCTTCGTGGTCGCAGTGGCCGTCCTCGCGCCAGGTGGCGAAAACCACGTCGCCCGGCTGCAAGGCCTCGGCGATGAGGGCTTGCAATTCGTCTTCCCGGGAGGCCACGGCGCTGTCGGGCAATGCCGCGCGAATCCACGGCAACGCGTCGACATCGATCTGCAGCCGACGCAACGCTTCGGCGCTTTCCAGCGGGCGGGCCTGGACCAGCCGTTCCACCGGCCAGCGCCGCGAGCCGGGATGGCTGGCATCGCCGTCGGTGACGGAAATCAGCAGAAGCGGATTGCCGGCGCGCGACAGCGCCTGCAACAGACCGCCGCAGCCCAGCACCTCGTCGTCCGGATGCGGCGCGACGATCACCGCGCGACTGCCGGCCGAGACCAGATGCTGCAGGTCGATTTCTTCCACTTCCGCCAGGTGCCGGGAGCCGGCCCAGGCCTCGATCGAGGTGCCGCTGCCGACGATGGGATTGGCCTTCATAGCAGCCAGCTGCCCGCCGGATCCCTCACCACCAGTTCGCCGAGTGCGGCCAGGTCGCGTTCGGCATGGCTCTGGCGCAGGAACACCGGCAGATCGGTGGCCAGCCGGGCGTAGCGCCGGTTCAGGCACAGCGGCGCAGCGCCGAGCGCGCGGCCGACGTGCCGCAGCAGCGACTCCGCGGCGTCCTCGCACACGGCACGGGAACGGCGGACCGCCAATTCGGCGCTGGCGGTGGGGTTGCGATCGATCCACTCGGCACAATCGCGCAGCAGTGCAGCACTGGCCTGCAAGGCCGCGTCCACCGCGCCCAGATGGGCCAGCGTGTGCGGCTCGCCACGACGGCCCTGGCCGCGCAGGTATTCCGCCAGGGCCTGAGCCGCACCGTGCCAGCAGGCCGCGATGCCGCCACCGCCCTGCCAGAATCCGGGACGACGAAGGTAATCGCCCGGCCCGCCGACGAGCACGCCATGGGCACGGCGGAAACTGACCTCGACGCTCTGCGTGGCACCCATGCCGATCGCCTGCCAGCTAGCGCTGTTGGTGCTGATGCCGGGTTGGTCCATCTTCACCGCCACCAGCTGCTGCTCGCCGTTGGCGTTCCAGGCGGTGAGCAGGCCGTGGGTGAGCTGGTCGGCACCCGAGCACCAGGCCTTGGTGCCGTCCAGGCGCACTTCGCCACCGGACTCGGCAACGATGCGCACCTTGGCCTGCGGCGGTTCGGCCGCCCACATGCCCCACAGCGAATCTTCCTCCGGCGCCGGCGCGCCCAGTTCGGCCATCACCGCCAACGCGTCGGTGTGGCCTTCGTAGAGCTTGCACAGGTTGAGGTCATGGCTGGCGACGCAGGAGAGCGCGCGCCAGCGTTGGAGGGTCTGCCCGGAACCGGGCAGAGGTAGATCGTCCAGGCCGGCGAGGCGCAGCTCGCGCAGGCAGGCGATCAACTCGCCCAGCCCCGCGTGGCCATCCTCGCGGCCGTTCAGCCATTCGCCCAGCGCTGCGGGCAACAGAGCCCGTTCATTCACGCCGACTTCACCTTCTGCAGTTCGAAGAGCAACAGCGAGCGGCCGGTGATGCCGTACTCGGTGTCGAACTCGAAGAGTTCCTCACCGCTGGCGTCCGCGCGGTTGGTATCCACCAGGCAGGTCCAGTGCTCGCCCTCGGGCACCGCTGGCAGGCGGAAATTCACCACGTCGAAGTGCGAGTTGAAGATCAGCAGCAGGGTGACGTCGGCGCCGGCGCGGCGGATGCCGGTCGGCTGGGCGCGGCCGTCGAGCAGCATGCCGAGGCATTTGCCGTGCGGGTCGTGCCATTGCTCGACGGTCATTTCCTCGCCATTCGGCGCGACCCAGGTGACGTCCTTGACGCCCAGTTCCTCGTTGTAGGCGCCGACCAGGAAACGCCCGCGACGCAGCATCGGGTACTTCAAGCGCAGCTGGATCGCCTGACGAACGAAGGCGAGCAGGGCTTCGCCGTCTTCATCGAGGTTCCAGTCGATCCAGCCGATCTCGCTGTCCTGGCAGTAGGCGTTGTTGTTGCCATGCTGGGTACGGGCGAATTCGTCACCGGCGACCAGCATCGGCGTGCCTTGCGAGAACAACAGGGTGGCCATGAAGTTGCGCATCTGGCGCAGCCGCAGCGCGCGGATTTCCGGATCGTCGGTGGGGCCCTCGACGCCGTGGTTCCAGGACAGGTTGTTGTTGCTGCCGTCCTGATTGTTCTCGTCGTTGTCCTCGTTGTGCTTGTCGTTGTACGACACCAGGTCGTGCAGCGTGAAGCCATCGTGGGCGGTGATGAAGTTGACCGAGGCGAATGGCCGGCGACCACGCTGGTTGTACATGTCGCCCGAGGCAGTGATGCGCTTGGCGAACTCGGACAGCTTGCCCTCGTCGCCTTTCCAGAACGAGCGCACGGTGTCGCGGAAACGGTCGTTCCACTCCATCCAGCCCGGCGGGAAGCCGCCCACCTGATAGCCCCCGGGGCCGCAGTCCCAGGGCTCGGCGATCAGCTTGGTCTGGCTCAGCAGCGGGTCCTGGCGACAGGCGACCAGGAAGCCGTGGCGCTCGTCGAAGCCGTCGTGCTCGCGACCCAGAATGGTCGCCAGGTCGAAGCGGAAACCGTCCACGTGCATCTCGCCGGCCCAGTAGCGCAGCGAGTCGGTGACCATCTGCAGCACGCAGGGGTGCGAGAGGTCGAGGGTGTTGCCGGTGCCCGAATCGTTGATGTAGTAGCGCTTGTCGTCCGGCATCAGGCGGTAGTAGCTGGCGTTGTCGATGCCGCGCATCGACAGCGTCGGGCCGAGCTCGTTGCCCTCGGCGGTGTGGTTGTAGACCACGTCGAGGATCACTTCGAGGCCGGCATCGTGGAGGTGCGCGACCATCTGCTTGAACTCGCTGATGCTGCTGCCCGCCAGGTACTTCGCATGCGGTGCGAAGAACGCGATGCTGTTGTAGCCCCAGTAGTTGGACATGCCCTTTTCCAGCAGATGCTGGTCCTGGACGAAGCCATGGATCGGCAGCAGTTCCACCGAGGACACGCCGAGCTTGCGGATGTACTTGACGACGGACTCGTGCATCAGCCCGGCGAAGGTGCCCTGGAGGTTTTCCGGCACGTCCGGATGGCGCTTGGTGAACCCGCGAACGTGGGTTTCGTAGATGATCGTGCGGTCCCACGGCACACGTACCGGGCGGTCGTCGCCCCAGGTGAATGCCGGGTCGACCACCTTGCACTTCGGCACGAAGGGCGCGCTGTCGCGCTCGTCGAAGCTGAGGTCTCCGTCCTTGTGGCCGATGGTGTAGCCGAACAGCGACTCCGACCATTTCAGCTCGCCGATGAGCTGCTTGGCGTAGGGATCGATGAGCAGTTTGTTGGGGTTGAAACGGTGGCCTTCGCTCGGCTCGTAGGGCCCGTGCACGCGGTAGCCGTAGATCAGTCCGGGATGGGCGTCAGGCAGGTAGCCATGCCAGATCTCGTCGGTGTACTCGGGCAGTTCGATGCGTTCGAGTTCCACTTCGCCCGTTTCGTCGAACAGACAGAGTTCGACCTTGGTGGCGTGCGCGGAAAAGATCGCGAAATTCACGCCCAATCCATCCCAAGTCGCGCCGAGAGGATGGGGCAGCCCCTCGCGTATTCGCGAAGGGCTGGTCACGGATGCAGCGGCTTTACGCTCAGTACTCATGCTTTCTCCTATGCGCAATGGCAAGCGCACTGCAAGGGACGTTCAGGCTTTAGGGGCGGTTGGCTTGGCAGCCGGCTTGGCGGGCTTGGAAGCGGCGGGTTTCGGCGCAGCTGGTTTGGCCTCCTTGGGCGCGCTCGACTTGGGCTCGGCCGGCTTGCGCGGCTTCTTCACCAGGGCAGGCTTCTCGCTGGCGCCGGCAGCGGGTGCGGCGGCTGCGGGTTCCGGTGCTGCCTTGGGCTTGCTGGCCTTGCGCGGCTTGGCCGGAGCCTTGGCCTTGCTCGCGGGCAGCGCCTCGGCGGCGGCCAGCTTGCGGGCCATCTCCCAGTGCCGCTCCTCCTGACCGTCTGGGCGGCCTTCGGACTCCCAGATCTGGTAGGCGAATTCGCGTATACGCTCGTCTTTAGCACTCATGTTGAAGTCTCCATGTTTTACGTTGGTTCAGATCGCAAAATGCCTAGCGGAAACGTAGCCAGGACCTCGGCAAGCCGCACCTGCTCGTTGTGTGTGACTGCGCCACCGTCAAAAAGTCCCCTCAGCCCCCGATTCGCCAGACTTTCAGGCAGTTGCACGTAGGTATCGCCCCAGCTATCGGGCGCGATGGCCGGATTATCACCACCTCCGAGCAGCGTGAACGTCAGCCGCGGCACTATGACCACGACGCTCCTCCCTTCATGGCGGCGGGCGAACGCGAGAACGCGCTCCGCCTGCTCGCCATGCACCTCCAGCGGCAGGTAATCACCTGCCGTGAACAGTTCCGGCAGCTCCGCACGCAGCTGCAACGTCTGGGCGATCAGCCACTGTTTGATACGTCCATCGCGCCAGCTGGCAATCAGTTCGGCGGGACTCCGCTCGGCGGGACCTCGCTCGGCGGCGAGGGCCTGGCGGCGGGCGACGAAGTCGACCGGGCGGCGGTTGTCCGGGTCGACCAGGCTGAAGTCCCAGAACTCGGCGCCCTGGTACAGATCGGGCACGCCGGGCGCCGTCATTCGCAGCAAGGTCTGGACCAGACCATTGAGTGCGCCGGCCGGGGCGATGCTCATCGCCGCCGCGGCGATCTCGCGACGCAACTGCGCGCCTTCGTCCTGTTGCAACAGACGCTCCAGATAGGCGCGGCAGGCGCCTTCGTACGCCTCGTTGGGCGCGCTCCAGGTGCTGCGCAGCTTGGCTTCGCGGACGGCCTTCTCCTGCCACTGGCCGATCCGCCCTGCGTACTCCTGCATGCCGGCATCGTCGTCGGGATCGAGGTCCAGCGGCCAGCTGCCGAGCAGGATCTGCATCAGCATCAGCTCGTCACCGGGCGACGGCGCGACGCCATCGGCGAGGTCCGCGCGCAGCGGTGCGGCCATTTCCAGCCAGCGGTCCACCTGCTCGGCGAACCAGGACGCACGCTCGCTGAGCACGGTGATCCGCGCCCGGGTGTCCTCGCCCCGTTTGTGGTCGTGGGTGGCAGTGGTCAGCAGGTTGCGCGGAAACGCCTCGGCACGCTCCAGCGCGGCGGCGTGGAAGGCCTGGGGCGAGGCGCTGAACAGCTGCGGGTCGAAGCCGACGTCGTTGCGCGAGAGCAGCACGGCGCTGCGGTAGCAGGCGGTGTCCTCCACCGCCTTGGCCGCCGCCGGCGAGGTGAGCTGCTGGAAACGCACGCAGGCCTGCTTGCGGGCGGCCCGGATCGGCCCCGGCGGCACGTCGCGCAACGGTTCGCCGCCGAGCCAGCGCTCCAGGCGCGCGAGCAGCGGCCAGTCGGCCTCACCGAGCGTGGTGCGCGCGCCTTCCAGCGCCTGCTGGAAAAACGGTTCGTCCGATTCTCGGCGGCCGGTGGCGCCGATGTAGGTGCGGTACACCGGGAAATGCACGATCAGTTCGAGCAGCGCGCGGCGGATCGCGCCGAGCGTGAGGTCGCGGGTCATCAGGTCGCCACGGGCGACCTGCAGCAGCAGTTGAGCGACCGTCTCGTAGTCGCCGGCCAGGGAACCGGTGACGACGAGTTGCTTGGCGGCGCGCACTTCCTCCATGAAATCCGCCGTGCGCTCGCTGACCCGGCTCCACAGTTCGCCGAGCACCGCCTCGCCAGCCGGGTCGTGCTGCAGCAGCGACACCTGGTTCATGAATTCGTAGCCGGTGGTGCCGTCTACGCCCCAGTCGCGTTGCAGTTGCTCCTCGGGGCCGAGGATTTTCTCGACGTAGATCGGGAAGTGCTCCAGGGCGGTCTCTGACGGGCGCCCGGCGATCAGCCGTTCGACACGCCGACGCAGCTGGCGACAGTAGCCGCGCGGGTTGGCCAGGCCGTCGACATGGTCGATGCGCAGGCCGTCGACCTGTCCGTTGGCGACGAGCTCGAAGATTTTCGCGTGGGTTTCCTCGAACACCATCGGCCGCTCGACGCGCAGACCGCCGAGCTCGTTTATGTCGAAGAAGCGCCGCCAATTGATGTCGTCGCCAGCCGTGCGCCAGCTCGCCAGGCGGTAGTGCTGGCGTTCGAGCAGGGCATGCAGGCGCTGGAAGCCGTCTGGCTGGGTGGCGTCGAAGCGCGCCAGCATGCGCTGGATATCCTCGGCGGCATCGCCCCGGCTCGCGGCCTCGGCCAGCTCGGCGCGCAGTTCCTTGGCGCACTGGTAGGGATTTTCCTGCTCGCGCAGGGTGGCGAAGCGTTCGCCGAGCGCGATCAACTCGGGGTTACCGCTGCCGCTGAGCAGCTCGACATAGCTGGGCGGGCTGATCGGGAAGCGGTGCTCGTAGTGCTCCGCGTAGAACGCGCCACTGGCGGCGTCGAACCGAACGACGATCTCGCCGGCCTGCAGCACCTCGCCGTAGTCGGAGCGCAGGAAGGGCACCAGCAATTGTCCTTCCAGCAAGGGGTCGGGCGAATTCCACTGGATGTCGAAGAACTGCGCGTAGGGGCTGCGGGTGCCCCACTCGAGCACGTCGAGCCACCAGGGATTGTTCGATCCGCCCACGGCCATGTGGTTGGACACGATGTCGAGGATCAGCCCCATGCCGCGCTCGCGCAGCGCCGCGACCAGGCGATGCAGCGCGGCTTCGCCGCCGAGTTCCGGGTTGATCGCGGTGGGGTCGACGACGTCGTAGCCGTGCATCGAACCGGGGCGGGCTGTAAGCAGGGGCGAGGCATAAAGGTGGCTGATGCCCAGGCTGGCGAAGTAGTCGACCAGCGGGACGGCATCGTCCAACGTGAAGCCTTTATGGAACTGCAAGCGCAGCGTGGCGCTGAGTGGCTTCATCTAGTGTTGCTCCGTTTGGTGGCGGGCCTTGTCGAGAACCAGCAGGCGCTGGCGGGGTAGCGGGGCGTCGAGCAGGTCGGCGCAGTCGCCTTCCCAGCGGCGCCGCCAGTTCGGGTGTTCGTCGGTGGTGCCGGGGAGGTTGGGTTGCTCTTCCAGGCCGAGCACGTCCTCCATCGGCAGCAACGCCAGCGGCGCGGGCGTCAGGCCGATGAAGGCGGCCGCGGCGTCACCCAGCGCGGGGGACTGCGCGGTGACGTCGGCGGGCAGATCGCAG
>NZ_DEYR01000046.1:415-60315 GCF_002364635.1 Pseudomonas sp. UBA3153 | reverse complement strand
GCCGATCATGCGGCTGGATCTGCGCTCACATAACCCGTCAAAGCGGCTGGAGTTGCTCGTGGAGTCGTCCGTTTTGCGTCAGTTCTATGAATTCGTCGCCTAGCCTGTCACTTTCTTCCATAGCCTTTCGCCAGTAGCGCTCTCTACCCAGGTCGTCGCCCAGGAAGCGGGTGAAGTCCTTGCGGTCCGGCAGCTTGCCGTGGGGAAGACGACCTAGATAATCCTTCGAAGGGGAAACCAGCAGGACGTTTTGAAGGCGTTCGCTGCAGCCCTTTCGCCAGGGAAGCGCTTTGTCGAACCAGCCAGGAATGACCTTATCGGTGAAGTGCGGGTAAAGCACTACACCTTCTCCCGTATAGGGAAGGTCGAGGTGGTAGTCGAGCAGGCCACCGTCTCGATAGGTCCCGGGGCCCAGGCCGGGAATATCTTTCACTCCTTCCATGACCATGGGAATCGAGCCCGATGCCAGTAGTGCCTGGCGCAGGTTGCCGGTGTCCAGCGGCAGGTAGCGTGAGGGAAAGTCGCTGAGCGCGGCTAGCGGAGGTGGCAGGCGACTGTCGTGCAGAATGACGCGCTCGAAATGGCGGGCGAGGCGAGGGCGGCCCAGCAGATTGCTGCCGGCCACCGTCGAGAGACCAAGGCCGAGGCGGCCTCGGTGATCGGCGGACAGCAGCCCGTTGCTTTTCACCACCACGATGTTCAGCCGATTCAGCGGTGAATTCAGGATGTCTGCATCCTGGCCGGCGAGCAGTTCATCCAGCATGCGGATACAGGCGCGGCTGACTTCGGCCATGCTCACGCCCTTGGCGAAGCGCTGCGATGTGTAAAGCTCGCCCAGTCGACGAATTCCGTCGACCGGGTCGGACAGGCAGGCACTGGCGAAGCGCCAGGAACCGATCGATGCGCCAATCAGCGACCGTTCCCGCGGCGCGCCAGGTAGCCACTCCCCGAACAGTGCGAGGTCCAATCCCTGGATACCCAGTGCCTTGGGGCCGCCGGCCGCTCCGGGTAAGATGCCGACGTCCTCGGCGTGCAAACCCCGCTCGCGTATGCGTGTCAGGGCTCGCGCTCCGGCGCGGAGGGAAAGCGCAGGGAATTTGATATGGATGGCGGTCATGCTGGGCTCCGGTTCTAGCGCACGATTATAAGGATTCGTACGGCTCACCCAAGAAACCTTCATGGGCCGAATGATGGGCATCTCCTCGTCGGATGCTTCGTAACTACGGTTCAGTTTGAGTTAAGCGGCGTTGGATAGTCTGTGCTTGTCCAAACAAAACACAGGAATCCAAAAGATGAATGCCAAGATCACTGCCCTTTTTGCCGCTGCCGCCTTCGCCTCCCTTACCAGCCTGGCGCAGGCCAAGGACCTCGGCCCGGATGAAGCGCTGAAACTGCGTGACGCCGGCACGGTCCAGAATTTCGAGAAGCTGAACCAGGCCGCGTTGGCCAAACACCCAGGTTCGGTGATCGAGGAAACCGAATTGGAAGAAGAATATGGGCGCTATCTGTACAAGGTAGAGCTGCGCGACAAGCAGGGTATCCAGTGGGACCTCGAGCTTGACGCCACCAATGGCCAAGTACTGAAGGATCACCAGGACGATTGATGAAGCGATTTACCCCTTTCGGCTCGGTGCTGTTCGCCTCTTTTGTTCTGGCCCTGGTCGTGCCTGCTTCCGCACGTGACCTGGACCAGGACGAGGCTCTGCGCTTGCGTGAGAAAGGCATCATTCAGCCGCTGGAAACGCTGCTGCAAAACGCCCTGGGACGCCATCCCGGGGCGCGTTTGCTGGAGGCTGAGCTTGAGGAAGAGGACGACGTGCTCGTCTATGAGATCGAGCTGCTCACCAGCGAAGGCGTGGTGCGCGAGATCGAGCTCGATGCGTCGACGGGCAGGATTCTGAAGGACGAGGAAGACGACTGATGCGCCTGTTGCTAGTGGAGGACAGCGTACCGCTGGCCGATGAACTGATTGCCGATCTCAGCGCCAAGGGCTACGCCGTGGATTGGCTGGCGGACGGTCGCGACGCGCTCTATCAAGGGGCGAGCGAGCCCTATGACCTGATCATCCTCGACCTGGGGTTGCCCGGTAAGCCCGGCCGCGAACTGCTCGCCGAGTGGCGCGCAGGGGGACTGAGCGTACCCGTGCTGATCCTCACCGCGCGTGGTTCCTGGGCCGAACGCATCGATGGGCTCAAGGCCGGCGCCGACGACTATGTCACCAAACCCTTCCACCCCGAGGAACTGCAACTGCGTATCCAGGCGCTGTTGCGGCGTTCTCACGGGCTGGCCAATCAGCCGCACCTGGAGGCATCGGGGCTGCAGCTGAACGAATCCGAGCAGACGGTGAGCCTGGAGAATCGCGTCACCGAGCTGACCGCGGGCGAATTCCGCCTGTTGCGATACTTCATGCTGCATCCTGGGCAAATTCTTTCGAAAACCCGCCTGGCCGAGCACCTCTATGACGGCGAGACCGAGCGCGACTCGAATGTGCTCGAGGTCCACGTGAACCGCCTGCGCGGCAAGCTTGGCCGCGAGGTGATCGAGACCCGTCGCGGACAGGGCTATCGCTTCGCCGGTATCCAGGCTTGAGGTCGATTCAGCGGCGTCTTGGACTCGGGCTCGGCGGTGCGCTTCTGGTGGTGGGGCTGCTTCTTGCGCAGACGAGCCTCTGGCTTTTCGAGTCGGGCCTGCGTCGTTACCTGGAAGACAACCTGCGGGACGACAGCGAGGCGCTGCTCGCGGCGCTGGTACGCGGCCAGAATGGCCCGCAACTGGACGAGTCGCGGGTAAGCCCGGCCTTCCAGCAGCCGCTTTCGGGTCATTATTTCCATATCAATGTGGACGGCAAGACCTGGCGCTCGCGATCGCTGTGGGACAGCACGCTCCCGTTGCCGGAAAAACCGGGCCTGATGGAGGCGCTGGCGAACGGTCCGCAGGCGCAGCAGTTGCTGGTCTATCGCGCCGACTACCAGCGGCTCGGGCGCTCGCTGTCGATAACGGTGGCACAGGACTACACGCCGATTCTCGACAGTTTCCGACGCGTCCGTATCGTCGGGCTGGCACTCGGCGCGGGGACCTTGTTGCTGATCCTGCTGCTGCACCGGCTTACCGTTCGACGCGCGCTGCGGCCGCTCGAGCGCGCCCGAGTACAGATCGCGCAGCTTCAGGATGGCCGCCGCGGCACCCTCGATTCCGACGTCCCCGACGAGCTGGAGCCTCTGGTCAGGCAGATCAACCACTTGCTCGAGCACACCGAACAGACCCTGCAACGCTCGCGCAATGCCCTCGGCAACCTCGGTCACGCGCTGAAAACGCCGCTGGCGGTACTGGTCAGTTTGCTTGCGCGAAGCGAGTTCGATGCCCATCCGGCGTTGCGTCAGACCTTGCGCGAGCAGCTGGAGCAGATCGAGCAGCGCCTGTCTCGTGAGCTGGGCCGCGCGCGGCTGGCCGGCGAGGTCCTGCCGGGCGCGCAATTCGTCTGCGCCCGGGAGCTGCCCGCGCTTTTCGCGACCCTGCAGATGATTCACGGTCAGGCTTGCGAGCTGAGCTGGGAGGCCGAGTCCCAGCTGAGCATTCAGCGTGATCGCGAGGACGTGCTGGAGTTGCTGGGCAATTTGCTGGACAACGCCTGCAAATGGGCCGATTCGAAGGTGCGCCTGCAGGTGCTCGAAGCGCGCGGCGGGATCGTCCTGCTGATCGATGACGACGGCCCCGGAATCGAGACGAGCCGCCGTGACGACGCGTTGGGGCGAGGGGTTCGACTCGACGAGCAGGTCAGCGGCCATGGCCTTGGCCTGAGCATCGTCCGCGATATCGTGGAGGCGTGGCGGGGCTATATCGATCTGCTCGATAGCCCGCTGGGCGGGTTGCGCGTGAGTATCCGGCTACCTGCGTCGGCCGGCGGGGCTGACCCTTCCTGAGCCAGAATGCAATCCGCCCGGCACGCGATGCGGACCGGGCGGATTCGACATCCGGGTTACGGCAGGGTCAGGAGAGGAAGCCACCGTCGACGTTAAGGGCCACGCCGGTGGTGTAGCTGGACGCATCGCTGGCGAGGTAGAGCACGGTGCCGGCCATTTCGCTCGGGTCGGCGACGCGCTTGAGCGGGATGCGTTGCAGCGCCATCTTCAGGATGCTGTCGTTCTTGGTCAGCGCGGAGGCGAACTTGGTATCGGTAAGGCCCGGCAGCAGGGCGTTGCAGCGGATACCGAACTGCGCGCATTCCTTGGCGAATACCTTGGTCATGCTGATCACCGCCGCTTTGGTCACCGAGTAGATGCCCTGGAACTCGCCCGGCGAAACGCCGTTGATCGAGGCGACGTTGATGATGCTGCCTCCGCCGTTTTCCTTCATCAGCTTGCCGCCTTCGATGGACATGAAGTAATAGCCGCGGATGTTCACGTCGACGGTCTTCTGGAAGGCAGAGAGGTCGGTGTCCAGCACGTTGCAGAACTGCGGGTTGGTGGCGGCGTTGTTGACCAGGATGTCCAGGCGCCCGAACTGCTCGCGAATCTGCGCGAACACGCTCTGGATCTGTTCCATTTCGCCGATGTGGCAGGCGATGGCGGTGGCCTTGCCCCCTTCGGCGGTGATCGCGTCGGCCACGGCTTGGCAGCCATCGATCTTGCGGCTCGACACGATGACATGGGCGCCTTGCTGGGCGAGCAGTTTGGCGATCGCTTCGCCGATACCGCGGCTGGCGCCGGAGACGAAGGCGATTTTGCCGTCGAGGTCGAACAGGTGCGTCTTGGACATGGGGTTCCCCTTGTTATTGGTCGTTAGAGCCGAGACTTGCCGATGACTTGCAGGCTCATGTGCTCGAGCAGTTTGTTCATCTGGACGAACTGGGCGAAGCGCTTGTCCTGCGTCTGCCCGTGGTAGAAGCGGTAGTAGATCTGCTGGACGATGCCGGCCAGCCGGAACAGGCCGTAGGTGTAGTAAAAGTCGAAGCTGGGTATGTCGATGCCGGCCCGTTCGGCGTAATAGTCGACGAACTCCTGGCGCGTCAGCATGCCAGGTGCGTTGCTCGGCTGGCGGCGCATCAGCTGGACCGGCGCCGGGTCGCCGGCCTCGATCCAGTAGGCGAGGGTGTTGCCCAGGTCCATCAGCGGATCGCCGATGGTGGTCAGCTCCCAGTCGAGAACGCCGATGATGCGCATCGGATCATTCGGGTCGAGGATCACGTTGTCGAAGCGGTAGTCGTTGTGGACGATGCCGGGCTTGGGATGATCGGCCGGCATCTTGTCCTTCAGCCAGGCCTTCACCGGCTCCCAGCTCGGCGCGTCAGGCGTCAGGGCTTTCTCGTAGCGATCGCTCCAGCCGCCGATCTGGCGCTGCACGTAACCTTCCGGCTTGCCGAGGTCGCCCAGGCCGCAGGCCTGGTAATCGACGTTGTGCAGGTCGACCAGCTTGTCGATGAAGCTCTTGCACAGCGCGCGGGTGCGGGTTTCGTCGAGGTTCAGTTCGGCCGGCAGGTCGGCGCGCAGGATGATTCCCCTGACCCGTTCCATCACGTAGAACTCGGCGCCGATGATCGACTCGTCGAGGCAGTGCACGTAGGCTTTCGGGCAGTAGGGGAAATCGTCGCGCAGCTGGTTGAGGATGCGGAACTCGCGCCCCATGTCATGCGCGGACTTCGCCTTGTGCCCGAACGGCGGTCGGCGCAGCACGAACTCCTGGTCCGGGTACTCCAGCAGATAGGTAAGGTTGGAGGCGCCGCCGGGGAACTGGCTGATGCGCGGCGTACCATGCAGGCTGGGGATTTGCGTCTTGAGGTAGGCGTCGACGGCGGCGGGGTCGAGTTCCTCGCCATCGCGGATGCCGGTGGATTGATCAGTCAGCGTCATGTTTATCCCTTCTACTTATGATCGGCGCCTTTGATTATTGGACAATCTAATGCGCTTGCCGAAGCCTTCACAAGGCATGCGGGCCGTTATAGACCAGCGTGTTGCCGGCCGATCAGATTGCCTGATCGCCGTCCGGGCAATAAAAAACCGGAGTGAATGACTCCGGTTTTTTCGCTGCCTGGGTCGATCAGACCGGGAACAGTTCGCTCAGCTTCATGGCCAGCATCATGTCGCCTTCGGCACGAAGTTTACCGCCCATGAAGGCCTGCATACCGTCGGTTTCGCCGCTGGTGATGCCTTGCAGAGTCTCGGTGTCCATGATCAGGGTGACGTTCGGTGCGTCGGCGTCGCCCTTCTGCACGTCGCAGGTGCCATCCTTGACGACCAGGTAGTGGTTTTCGCCATCTTCGATGTTGAACTGAAAGACCAGATCCAGGCCGGCAGCCGCGCCAGCGTTGAACTTGGATTTCATGGTTTGGATGATGTCTGCGGAATTGCTCATGGTTTCGTTCCTTTGTTATGGATGATGACGGCCACGCAGGGCCGATTGGCCGGCGCTCAGCGGTAGGTGATGAGCTCCGGCGCCTTCAACAGTTCCAGATGCGCATGACTGTTGAAGGAAGCCAGCGACACTTCGTTGCCCCGAAACCGCAAGTGGCTGAGCGAAGTGTTGACGATCTGCCAGTTGAGTTCGAAGGCCTTGACCGCCGGAACCCCGATGATCAGTTGCAGCAGGGCGCTGATGGTGCCGCCCGAGGTGAATATCGCGATGCGATCCTTCGGCCCGGCGCTGCTCAGCAGCCGCTCGAGCCCGCCGCGGACCTGGTCGAGGAAGGACTGCCAGCTTTGCAGACCTTCGCGCTCGTGTTCGCCGGAAATCCAGCGGCCGATGATCAGCGAGAACAGGCGCTGGAATTCGGCGCGGTGCTCGGCGGCGTTGCGCATGACGTGCAGTGCGTCGGGCTCTTCGGCGAGGATGTCCGGCAGGTGCGCGCGGATCACCTCGTCGGCCTTGAACTCATTGAAGGCCGCGTCGGTTTCCAGTTCGGGAGTCGATAGCCCGGCATCGCGCATGCGGGCGACCGCGGTCGCACCGGTATGCTGCTGGCGGCGCAGGTCGCCGCTCAGGCAGCGGTCGAAGGTGATGCCGACACGCGCCAGGTGGTCGCCCAGCAGTTCGGCCTGACGCACGCCGGTGGCGGACAGTACGTCGTAGTCGTCGGCACCGAACGAAGCCTGGCCATGTCGAATCAGATAGATGCTGCCCACGTCCGCTTTCATCCCGGTACGCTGAAGTTCCGCGAGAGTAGGGGGATCGGCGGCGCACTGTCAACGAAAAAACATACGCTTGTTTGAATGCCGGCGACGAGCAGTCCAGTTGGCTTGCCGGTGGCTACCCACGGGCCGCCGCCGGTATGCTTGGGGAAGAACAGGTCGCCGGCACTGGCCGGCGCTTAGCAATGAAGGAGTCGATGTGGAGTTTCTGGCGGATTACGCAAGCTTTCTGGCCAAGACGCTGACGGTGGCGCTGGCGATCCTGGTGGTGCTGCTCGCCCTTGCCGTGTTGCGCGGCAGAGGGCGCAATCGGAGCAGCGGTCAGCTCAACGTGCATAAGCTGAATGATTTCTACAAGGGCCTGCGCGACCGGCTGGAGCAGTCGGTGATCGACAAGGACCGCCTTAAGAGCCAGCGCAAAGCGGAAGCCAAGGCGGAGAAACTGGCGAAGAAGGCCGCCGAGCCGAAGCCGCGCGTCTATGTGCTGGATTTCGACGGCGATATCAAGGCCTCCGCGGTGGAGAACCTGCGCCATGAGGTGACGGCGCTGCTGACCCTGGCGACGCCCAAGGACGAGGTGGTGCTGCGCCTGGAGAGCGGCGGCGGCATGGTGCACAGCTACGGGCTGGCGTCTTCGCAACTGGCGCGAATCCGCCAGGCCGGCGTTCCGTTGACCGTGTGCGTCGACAAGGTCGCGGCCAGCGGCGGCTACATGATGGCCTGCATCGGCGAGAAGATAATCTCCGCGCCCTTCGCCATCCTCGGTTCGATCGGCGTGGTGGCGCAGTTGCCGAACGTCCATCGACTGCTGAAGAAACACGATGTCGACTTCGAGGTGCTTACCGCGGGCGAGTTCAAGCGCACGCTGACGGTGTTCGGCGAGAACACCGAGAAGGGCCGGGAGAAATTCCAGGAAGACCTGGAGACCACCCATGAGCTGTTCAAGAACTTCGTCGCTCGCTACCGCCCGCAACTGGCAATCGACGAGATCGCCACGGGCGAGGTCTGGCTCGGCATGGCTGCGCTGGGCAAGCAGCTGGTCGACGAGTTGAAGACCAGCGACGAGTACCTGGCCGAGCGCGCCAAGGACGCCGACCTGTTTCATCTGCACTACGCGGAAAAGAAGAGTCTTCAGGAGCGCTTTGGCATGGCAGCCAGCGTCGCCGTCGATCGCGTGCTGCTGAACTGGTGGAGCCGGCTCAACCAACAACGATTCTGGTAGGAGGATGAGATGAGCACATTCAAGGCGTTACAGGCCAGCGAAGGCCAGGACGGTACATTCGTGCAGAGGGTGGTGGAGCGCGACGTCGCCGACCTGCCTGCCGGCGATGTGCTGGTCCGGGTCCGCTATTCGTCGCTTAATTTCAAGGACGCGCTGTCCGCCAGCGGCAATCGCGGTGTGACCAAGCAGTTTCCCCACACGCCGGGTATCGACGCCGCAGGCACTGTGGTCGAGTCCGCCGTGGGTGAATTCGCCGTTGGCGACGAGGTGATCGTCACCGGCTACGACCTGGGCATGAACACGGCCGGTGGCTTCGGTCAGTACATCCGCGTGCCGGCGCCCTGGCTGATCAAGCGCCCGCAGGGGCTGAGCCTGCGAGAGGCGATGGTGCTGGGCACCGCCGGGCTGACGGCGGCACTCTGTGTGGACAAGCTCGAGCGCGCTGGCCTCGATCCCCAGGCCGGTCCGGTGCTGGTTACCGGTGCCAGCGGTGGCGTCGGCAGCGTTGCGGTGGCGCTGCTCTCCAGCCTCGGCTACACGGTGGCGGCGGCTACCGGCAAAGCGGAGCAGGCGGACTACCTGCGCAATCTCGGCGCAACCCAGATCGTCACCCGCGAGGCGCTGCAGGACGGCCTGGAGAAACCCATGCTCAAGGAACAGTGGGCGGGCGCGGTGGATACCGTCGGCGGCGACATCCTGTTCAATGTGGTCAAGTCGCTGCGCTACGGTGGCAGCGTCGCCTGTTGCGGGCTGACGGCGGGCGTGGCGTTCAAGGGCAACGTCATGCCGTTCATCCTACGCGGCGTGAACCTGCTGGGCGTCGACTCGGTCGAGCTGCCGCTTGTGGTCAAGGCGTCCATGTGGGACAAGCTCTCGCTGCAATGGAAGTTGGCGAATCTGGACGAGTTGAGCGGTGAAATCAGCCTCGACGCCCTGCCCGAAGCGATCGCGGCGATTCTCGCGGGCAAGCAGGTCGGCCGCCTGCTGGTGAATCTCGGCTGAGCCGTCGATTCATTGGCCGGCATCAAGGTCGCCGGCCCGTTGAACTGGCACAGTGCTGCCCTCACTTAGCTGCCTGGGGGCATCATGAAAGAATTCCGCATTGCGCTGATCGGCGCGGGTGAAACCGGTACGCCGCTACTCGAACAACTCCTCGCCGCACCGTTCGTGAAGATGCTTGGCGTGGCCGACCTGGATGAGCGGAGCCCCGGTATGAACCTGGCGCGCCAGCATGGCGTGCATGTCACCACCGATTTCACCGAGCTGGCCGCGATTGGCGAGGAGCTGGATATCCTCATCGACGTTACCGGAAAGCCGGAAGTCCGCGAACTGCTGCGCAAGCAGATGATCGACAGCGGCAATCGCCACACCCTGATCATGCACGAGCTGATCAGTCTGCTGATGCTTTCGCTTTCGGCGGGCAGGCTGGTGGAGAGCAAGCACGTGGCGCTGGACTACCACGCCTGACCCTTGCGCCCGCACAAGAAAAAGCCCCGCTCTGCGGGGCTTTTTCATTCATGCACGGCGGCGTCGGAACAGAGGTAGCGGCTGGTCGGCGGATGCCTGGTAGACCTCGGAGAAATCATCCAGCCCCTTGAGGGCATCGAAGGGGTCCTTGTCCTCGCGCACGGCGAAGGCGTCGAAACCGCAACGCTTGAGGGCGAACATCTGGTCGCGCAGCACATCCCCGATGGCGCGCACTTCGCCCTTGTAGCCGTAGCGGGTGCGCAGCATATAGGCGGTAGAGGAGTGCCGGCCATCGGTAAAGGCCGGGAAGTTCAACGCGATCACCTGGAAGTGCTCCAGTTGGTCGGCGATTTCCTCGATCTCCTCACCGGCTTCCAGCCATACACCCAGCCCGCCGTCGCGCGCCTTGAGCGCGTGGGCGTGCTCGCGCCACAGCGCGAGCGGAACGATCAGGTCGTCGCAGTTGGGCATGCCGTCGAGCGTCGCGTCCTTGCCGAGCAGATGCCACGTCTCGTTGACGACCTGGCCGTCCTTAATGATTCGCTGCATATACGCGCTCCTTGAAGGGGTCGATCCCCACGCGGCGGAAGGTGTCGAGGAAGGTCTCGTCTTCGCTGCGTTTTTCCACATAGACGTTGATCAGCTTGTCGATCACGTCGGCCATCTCGTTCTGGGCGAACGAGGGGCCGAGGATCTGCGCCAGGCTGGCATCGCGACCCGAACTGCCGCCGAGGGACACCTGGTAGAACTCCTGGCCCTTCTTGTCGACGCCGAGAATGCCGATGTGGCCGACGTGGTGGTGGCCACAGGCGTTCATGCAGCCCGAGATGTTCAGGTCGATGTTACCCAGGTCGAAGAGGTAGTCGAGGTCGTCGAAGCGGCGCTGGATGGCTTCGGCGATGGGAATCGACTTGGCGTTGGCCAGCGAGCAGAAATCGCCACCCGGGCAGCAGATGATATCGGTCAGCAGGCCCACGTTCGGGGTGGCGAAACCGTGCTCGCGCAGTTCGCCCCACAGGGTGAACAGCTGACGCTGCTCGACGTCGGCGAGGATGATGTTCTGGTTATGGCTGTTGCGCACTTCGCCGAAGCTGTACCGATCGGCGAGGTCGGCGATGGCATCGAACTGCTTGTCGGTCACGTCGCCGGGCGCCACGCCGGTGGGCTTGAGCGACAGGGTCACCGCGCAGTAGCCGGGCTTCTTGTGCGGGAAGACGTTACGCGAGCGCCAGCGGGCGAAGCCGGGATGCTCGGCGTCCAGTTGCGCGAGCGCCGCATCCTGGTCTTTGAGTGCCTGATAGGCCGGGTCGACGAAGCAGCTGGCGACGCGTTGCAGCTCGGCCTCGGTCAGGGTCGTCGGGCCGTCCTTCAGGTGCTCCCATTCAGCGTTCACGCGCTCGGCGAACACCTCGGGGGTCAGTGCCTTGACCAGAATCTTGATCCGCGCCTTGTACTTGTTATCGCGACGGCCATAGCGGTTGTACACGCGCAGGATGGCGTCGAGATAGCTGAGCAGGTGCTTCCACGGCAGGAACTCGTTGATGAAGCTGCCTATCACCGGGGTACGGCCGAGGCCACCGCCGACGGAAACGCGGAAGCCCAGTTCGCCCTCGGCGTTCTTCACCGCTTCCAGGCCGATGTCGTGCACTTCGATGGCGGCGCGATCGCTAGTGGAGCCGTTCACCGCGATCTTGAACTTGCGCGGCAGGTGCGAGAACTCGGGGTGGAAGGTGGACCACTGGCGAATGATCTCGCACCACGGGCGCGGATCGACCAGTTCGTCCTTGGCCACGCCAGCGAACTGATCGGTGGTGGTGTTGCGGATGCAGTTGCCGCTGGTCTGAATCGCGTGCATCTGCACGGTCGCCAGCTCGGCGAGGATATCCGGGATGTCTTCCAGCTCCGGCCAGTTGAACTGCACGTTCTGCCGGGTACTGATGTGGGCGTAGCCCTTGTCGTAGTCGCGAGCGATCTTCGCCAGCATGCGAACCTGGCGAGAGGAGAGCAGACCATAGGGCACGGCGACGCGCAGCATGGGCGCGAAACGCTGAATGTAGAGGCCGTTCTGCAGGCGCAGTGGGCGGAACTCTTCACCGGACAGTTCACCGGCAAGGTAGCGGCGGGTCTGATCGCGGAACTGCTTTACGCGGTCCTCGACGATTTTTTGATCGTACTCGTCGTATACGTACATATAAGGTGGGTCCTGTTTTCAGGCTGTTCTACAGCTGCTAGCGCGCACGGTCGCGCTCTCCAGAACGGAGCCGCGGAAAGATACCAGCAAGCAGATATGCGCAAAAGTGCTGTTTAGGCATATCGAAAGAACGGCTAATGCTAAGCACTGCGTGTTGCATCACCTTGAGAGGCGCTGTCACATCGACTTAACTACTGCTGTGCCGTCCACAACAGTAAGGAGAACGGAATGAGCGAGCCGTCCGAACACCCTGAAAGCCGCGACAGCATCGTCGATGCCTGGGCGATCTTCATCCTGATCGTCATCGCGGTGAGCACTGCAGTCTTCTGGGTAAGCCATCAGTAGCGATGCCTGCTATACGCCAGCGATGCTGAGTACCAGTTTGACCACGCCGAGTACCAGAACCACGAAGAGCAGCGTGAAGAGCACGCCCAGTGCGATGAAATGCACCGGTTTGCCTCGGCTGAAATCGCGCGCGCGGTTTTTCCCGCTCTGCACGCCGAGTGCCGCAGCCAGCACGCTGCCGAGCATTTCGCGAAACGTCAGGGGTTTGTCGTCCGGTTCGTCTGTCATGTCTTGTTCCTTTTTTTCGTACAGTCTAGTTGCGGCTTTCGCGACGCCACGGTCTACTCGATCACTGGTGCTGACGTGGTTCATTGTCCGACAGCTTTTTTCCAGGCATGCAGATGGAGGTGGGGGTGGCATGCAGCCGAAGCCGTCGAGTAGGGCTGTCTCGCGACGTTTGCGTGCGCTCTGTGGCGCGTTGATTCTGGCCACTGGCGCGGCCGCTCGCGGGGAGCCGGTGAACGTCTACATCGGTCACGGGCAGATGCCGTTCGCGGACAGCGGGCCGGACCAGGTCGGGCTGTTCGGCGAGGTGATGGGCGAACTCTGTGCGCGCCTGACGCTGGAGTGCCGCATTCGCGACGTGCCCTGGAAGCGCGTGCAGCACGACGTCGCCGAAGACCCGCGAGGCATCGTGTTGAACCTGGGGCGCACGCCCGAGCGTGAGGGAAGCTTCATCTGGCTGGTCGACGTGGTGCCCACCTCCTACGTGCTGGTGAGCGTCGAGCAGCCGTTCGACAGCCTAGAGCAGGCGTTGCAGGCCGGGCCGGTCGTCGTCATGGGGGGGACGCCGCGCGCCGAGGAGGTGCATGCCCACAGTGCCGGCGCGCAGCGCGTGGTCGAGGTCACCGATCCGGAGATGGCCGCCCGCATGCTCGCCAGCCGGCGAGTGGTCGCCTGGTACGAAATCGACCTGCGCTCGCTTTACCTGTGGAAGCGCCTGGGCCTCAGCCATCAGCCGATGCATATCGGCAAGCCGATCTCGTCGACCGACAGCTACATCGCCGCCAGCCCGAAGTTTCGCGGTGCCCAGGCGCTGAAGGCACGGATGAGCGAGGCCTTTGAAGCCATGAAGCACGATGGCAGTTGGCGACGGATGCTGGCGGGCTACCTGGACGAGCGCAAGGTCGAGGAGCTTCTGCAGGCCGAACTCTGAAATGGCGCATTCGCCTGGCGGTTTGCAATTTCTTGCTGCTCCGGCGATCCCGTCACTTCGTCGAGCCGATCACCTTCATATCGCCTTGGGGCAGGGCACGCTGACGCCCGTCGCTGGTCAATAACGTCTATGAGCCCAGCGGCCCTTTCCTGCGTCCGCTGTCAGACGACCGACCAGCGAAGCCAGCCGATGCAGACGACACAAGAGCAGTACGCCAATTTCCGCGCGGTCTGGGTTGCCCAGGCGCAGGCGAATCCCTGGGTGACCGTCGGCCTGGTGCTTGCCTTGCTGGCGTTGCTCGGGCTGATTTTCAGCGCCGGTTTGAACGCCTTCGAGGAAAACCCGGAGCGTCTGCGCTATGCGCTGTATGGCGGGTTCGCGGGGTTCGCCGCCACCGCCATTGGTGCGTTGCTGGCGATCGGCTTGCGCAACATTTCCTCTCGCCTGCAGGACGTGATGTTGGGCTTCGCCGCCGGGATGATGCTCGCCGCCAGCTCGTTCTCGCTGATCCTGCCGGGGCTTGACGCCGCCCGGGAAATCACCGGCAACGACGTACTGGCGGCCTGCACCGTGGTGCTCGGCCTCGGCCTAGGCACCTTGCTGATGGTTGGCCTGGACCGTTTCACCCCGCATGAGCACGAAATCGGTGGGCGCCACGGTCCGGAAAGCCAGCGGATCAATCGGGTCTGGCTGTTCGTCTTCGCCATCACGCTGCACAACCTGCCGGAGGGCATGGCCATCGGCGTGGGCTTCGCCGGTGGCGACCTCACCGTCGGCATTCCCCTGGCTAGCGCGATCTCGCTGCAGGACATTCCAGAAGGCTTGGCGGTGGCCATGGCGCTTCGCACCACGGGCCTGTCGGCGCTGAGCGCGGCGCTGATCGCCGTCGCCACCGGGTTGATGGAGCCACTGGGTTCGCTGCTCGGCGTCGGCATCTCCAGCGGCTATGCCATCGCCTATCCCACCAGCATGGGACTGGCCGCCGGGGCGATGATCTTCGTCGTCAGCCACGAGATCATTCCGGAAACCCACCGCAACGGACATCAGAGCGCCGCGACCATGGGGCTGATGGGCGGTTTCGCGGCGATGATGTTCCTCGACACGGCGCTCGGTTAGCGACGCCGCAAGCGTCTCAGTGCAGGCCGAGCCCGGCGAGGAAGTCGTCGACCTCGGCGGTGTAGCCGGCGTCGGTACCGAGCAGTTCATTGATCTGCCGGTGCGAGTAGTCCTTGCGGATCACCCTGGTTTTCACCCCGAGTCGGTCGGTCTTGGCGGTGAACATGTCCACCTGGGCGCAGGAGTCGTCGCGTCGGGTCGAACAGACGGCGAGCAGCGGATGCATGGCCGCCGTCACCGCGTAAAACGGTGACGCCGACTTCCACAGCGCCTTGTCCTTGCCGAACGCGCGGTCGTAGAGCGGCAGATGCCGGGTCTGCATGATGGTCTCTATGTCATAGGCGGCGCTGTCCAGCGCGACGGTTCCGAGCCAGGGCCTGGGCACCACGCCGGCGCTCAACGTTGCATCGGTGGCCAGCAGCGAGACGAGATGCGCACCGGCCGAATGCCCCATCAACACCACCCGGGCGGGGTCGCCGCCCCAGCTGGCAGCCTGGCTTTGCACCGCCGCAAGGGCGCGGGCCACATCGCGGGCCTGCTCGATCGGGTCGGCATCCGGGAGCAGCCGGTAGTTGGTGGAAACGAAGATGTAGCCCTTGGCCAGATAATGCGCGGCCTTGTTGTCGACCACCGGGCTGTTGCGTTTGTCGCCCTCCGACCAGCCGCCACCGTGAACCATCAGGATCAGCGGGGCCGATTGCGCATGCGGCGGCAGATAGACGTCGAAGCGTTGCAGGGCGGCGGTACCGTAGCTCAGGTCCCGCCGGACCTGGCTACCGGCGGGCAATGACGCACGCACGGTGGATTCGTTCTTCTCTGCCCGAGCGGCCTGGCGGGCTTCTATCGCGTCGCGGAGCGGTCCGGCCTGGGCGACGCTGCCGGCGAGCGCAGCGATCAGGAACGCATGGACGAGGTGTTTTCCAACAGGCGAGGGCATGGCTACTCTCCGACGGGGAAAAGACGCGATGCTAGCCGATGGCTGCGCCCGGGCGATAGACGGTCGTGGCGGCCTCAGCCCGGCCGCCGTTGCAGCCTACGCGTATTGACCACATCCACCGCGCGGGCGCGCAACTGGCCGCAGCCACCCTCGATGTCCTGACCGGCCGAATTGCGCACCTTGGTCAGTACGCCGCGGCTGTGCAGGTAGCGCACGATCTCGACGATGCGCGTGCCGGCCGGGCGCTGGTACTCGTCGTCTTCCAGGCTGTTGTAGGGAATCAGGTTCATCACCGCGTACTTGCCCCTGAGCAGGCGCAGGATGCCGTCGAGTTCTTCCTGGCTGTCGTTGATTCCGTCGAGCAGCGTCCACTGGTACTGGATCGGAAACCCCACCGTGCGGGCGTAGGTTTCGCCCAGCTCGACCAGCTCGTCGGGATCGATGCGCGGCGCGCGCGGCAGCAGGCGCTGGCGCAACGCGGCGTCGGTACTGTGCAGCGAGAGGGCGAGGGCGGGCTTGACCCGCTGCTGCGGCAGGCGCTCGAACACCCGCGGATCGCCGACCGTGGAGAAGACCAGATTCTTGTGGCCGATGCCGCCGTCGGTGCCGAGCAGGTCGATGGCCTCGAGCACGTTGTCCAGGTTGTGCGCCGGCTCGCCCATGCCCATGAACACGACCTTTTTCACCGGGCGAAAGCGCCGGGCGAGGGCAACCTGGGCGACGATTTCGGCGCTGCCCAACTGGCGTAGGAGACCGCTCTTGCCGGTCATGCAGAACACGCAGCCCACCGCGCAGCCGACCTGGCTCGACACACAGAGTCCATCACGCGGCAGCAACACGCTTTCCACCATCTGCCCGTCGGCCAGCGCGACCAGCAACCGCGCGGAGCCGTCGGCGGCCGGGTGTTCGGAGCGCAACCGAGCCAGCCCGGCAACCTCACCGGCGAGCGCCGCCAGGCCCTCGCGGACGCTCAACGGCAGGAAATCCTGGGCCTGCTGGTGGCGGGTGCCGCTGTCCAGAGGCAGACCCTTCAGCCAGGCACGGCTGATCCGGCCGATGTGCACGGGCTTGGCGCCGAGGTCGGCGAGGCGCTGGTGAATGTCTTGGATACGCATGGGGCGCGAATCCTACCATTGGCGCGGATACAGGCGAAGGTGGCCGCTACGGTTGGCTCTGTCGCAAATCCGACATCGGCCACCCATTCAAAGGCTGTCGCTGTGCGGTTTCCGACAAGGGTTTTTGGTTTTTAGCAAAAATCCTTGTGGATCATGTGGTTAGAGAACTCTCATAGGCTGGCCCGGTTTCTGCTCTGGCGTGTACCAGCGCCCGGCATTCCGGGCGATCAAGGACCCCCACTCAGCGAGAGATGAACGATGGCCAGGATCGGACTTTTTTTCGGCAGCAATACCGGCAAGACCCGCAAGGTCGCCAAACTGATCAAGAAGCGCTTCGACGACGACACCATGGCCGATCCGCTCAACGTCAACCGCGCCACCCCCGAGGACCTCGCTCAGTATCAGTACCTCATCCTCGGCACCCCGACTCTGGGCGACGGCCAGTTGCCGGGGCTGTCCTCGGACTGCGATAGCGAGAGCTGGGAGGAATTCCTGCCGCAGCTCGAAGGCGTCGACTTCACCGGCAAGACGGTGGCGCTCTATGGGCTGGGTGATTCGGTGAGCTACGCCGACGAGTTCCTCGACGCGATGATCGTGCTCTATCGCTTCGTCGTCGAACGCGGTGCAAAGGTGGTTGGCGCCTGGCCCACCGAGGGCTACGACTTCGAGCACTCCGAGTCGATCGTCGATGGCAAGTTCGTCGGCCTCGCGCTGGACCTCGACAACCAGAGCGGCATGACCGACGAACTGCTCACCGCCTGGCTCGGCCTGATCGCCAAGGACTTCGACCTTCCGCTGTAAGGCCGTCGCCGCGAAGGCGCCGACGGGCGCCTCGCTCAGACAATATCCAGCGAGCGCTTGTGCTGTGGCGTCGGGAAGGCGGCGTCCAGTGCGCGAAGGTCCTCGGCATCCAGTTGGATCTCCAGCGCCGCCGCGTTTGCCTGCACATGTTCCGTCTGCACCGCTTTCGGGATGGCCAGAACCGGGCGCTCGTCCCACTGAGGGCGGATCGCCCAGGCCAGCAAAATCTGCCCGACGCCGGCGCGGTGCTTGTCCGCCACGGCCTGCACCTGCGGGTGAGTCCACACCGCGTCGTCCAGCCCGCCCGCCTGGGCCAACGGGCAGTAGGCCATGACCGGCATGCGCCGTTCCGCCTGGTAGGGCAGCGGTCGAAGTCGATCCCGCGCGAACCGAGGTTGTAGAGCACCTGGTTGGTCTGGCACTGCGCGCCGAAAGGCGTTTCGGCCAGCTCGCGGAGGTCGTCGACATCGAAGTTCGAAACGCCGTAGCTGCCGATCTTGTCTTGGGCGATGAGCGTCTCGAAGGCGCCGAGGGTTTCCTCCAGGGGCGTCGACGAGCGCCAGTGCAGCAGGTAGAGGTCCAGGTGCTCGGTGCCCAAGCGCCGCAAGCTGTTCTCGCAGGCCTTGATCAGGGCGTCATGTCGGGCGTGGCTGGGCAGTACCTTGCTGACCAGGAACACCTCGTCGCGGCGCCCGCGGATCGCTTCGCCGACGACCTCCTCGGAACGACCGTTTCCATACATCTCCGCGGTGTCGATCAGCGTCAGGCCGAGGTCGAGCCCCATTCGCAGCGCGCGGACCTCGTCGTTGCGACGTGAGGATTGCTCGCCCATCCGCCAGGTGCCCTGGCCGATGGCGGGGATGTTCCTGGCGTTGGGAAATCTGACCTGGGGAAGAGGCATGCGGGTGTCCTCGAGGAAGAGGGTTTCTGGGCGTCCATCTTCTCCGATGGCGAATCGATGCCAGCGTTCCCCGTGCGACGAGCAGAAGCCAGTTACTGTCGGGCGCCGGCTTCTCGGGCCGCGGGAGACGCTGGCGTGCTATCGTTCGCGCCGCTGCAAACCTGCACGTGGAGCTCCCATGAAATTCATACACCAGCGCGAACACCTCAACGAAGACGACCTCGTCATCATCGAATGCTCGCAGACCTGCAACATCCGCCTGATGAACGACGCCAACTTCCGTGCGTTCAAGAACGGCGGCCGCCATGTCTACCACGGCGGCGCCTTCGATACCTTCCCGGCGAAGATCACCGTGCCCAGCACCGGTTTCTGGAACATCACCCTCGACACCGTCACTCGCAAGGCCATCAGCGTCACGCGCAAGCCGACGCTGAAGCACTCGATCAAGATCGTCCGTCGCTCGAGTTCGCGCCTGAGCTGATCGCGTTCGGCATGCGCGGCTGCGGCTTGCGCAACGGCCAGTAGTTCTTGATCGGCAGGAAGAACAGCGCGAACAAACGCACCCGTTCGATGATGTAGTAGAGCGCGATGGGCAGCGCGCAGGCGAGGGTGAAGGAGATCAACCCGGCGGGCATGCCACTGATTCCCAGCTTGGTTTCCAGCAGGTAGTAGGACTTGTTCTGGATGAAGGCGTGGAAGATCAGGATCAGCAGGCTCGCCTCGCCGATGTAGGAAAACACCCTCGCCACCACCGCCTTGCCCTGGCCGAGAAGATGGGCGACGGCCAGCGTGATGTAGATGCCGCAAACGGCTTCCAGCGTGGTGATCACCACGTCGTCGTACAGCCGCTTGTTCAGGTCCATGGTGGCATTGAAGGCGTAATGGCAGATCGCGAAGATCGCCAGCGCTCCCAGCAGCAGCGGGAGCGAAAGGCTGAAGTTGAACACCTTCTCGCGCAGCCAGTACCCCAGCAGGAAGAAGCCCAGCGTGACCGGCAGCAGGTCAAGGCTGAACGGCATGCCCTTGAACTCGTACTGATCGCCCGGAAACGACAGCCCGCGTATCCAGTCCTGATTCATCGCCACGGCGCCGAGCATGAAAAAACTTGCCATGAAGGCCAGGCGCGGGCGGATACCCAGTTGCAGCTTCTCGAACGCCGAGATGCCCAGCCAGGCAACGATCGTCAGCAGGAACAGGTGGGTGAGGAACCAGAGCGGCGACCAGTAGCTGGTCATCCCGTTCTCATCGCCGTACAGCGTGCGCAGGCTGCCGCCGGTACTGTGCAGTACGCGCGCGGCGTATTCGGCGAAGTTCAGCGGCTTGGCCAGGGCGACCGCCAGACCGAACAGAATCAGCGTTACGAAATAGGGTTTGAGTAGCGAGTCGAACTTGTTGAAAGACAGTTTCGCCAGTGAGTCGGTGTGGCGAAAGAACAATCCCGAGAGGAAAAAGAAGAACGGCATGTGGAAGGAATAGATGACATTGAACAGATCGGTCTTGGTGTCCGAGACGATCCAGTTGTGGCCGAACACCACCAGCAATATCCCCATGCCCCGCGCAATATCGATATGTGCATATCTGGCTTTCATGAAGTCCCCTTTCATCGATAATGGAAGTCGATCGGCCGATGTCCGACAAGACTGCGTTTCCGAGATGGAGAGACACAAAAGCGAAATGCTATGCCCGTCAGAGCCCGGCGAATCGGACTCGCCAACAGGCCTTGTAGTAGCCCACTGCTGCTGGCGTCGTAATTAATGACGTTATAGGTTAATGACGGTTAATACAGGCGGCGAATAAAACTGACTAGCGGTAAATGACTGTCTGGTCATATCCGGTTATTCAAAATAAAGGCTTCGATATTGAACTTATTTAAATATCGAGGGACTAAGGCATAACTCATGGTGGCGAACTGCAATTAATGGCTAACTGTCATCGCCAATTCAGTCAAGTTGATTTTGAAGTGCCATTATTCTCGCGAGCCCACCCTGTTCTAACACGGGATCGAATGAATGGGCGGCGGGGAAGTTGTCTGGGTATTACCTTTTATCCACGCGCCTATTAGCCGTGAAGTAATCCGCTTCACGAATCAGTTGATCCCAGGCGGGAAGAGCCTCGTGGTACGGCGGGATACCGCTTTCGCCCGTTGTGGGCAGGGCGAGCAGAAGCTTGTCCACCTTCTCCGAACCCTTGAGCAGAATCACTTCGCCGGCATGCGCGTCGCTCAGCAGAGCGCACAGTTCCGCATGGTTGGCCGCGTACAGGATGACGCCGTTGCGTTCGTCTTCTTCCGCCCCTTTCAGCGAGGGGGGCTTGGCTCCGAAGAAAACCAGCCGCTCGCAGTGCGGCCTGGCCAGCGCATAGGCGCGGTTGTAGCTGCGCCCGGTGGAGCCCGGATAATCGGAAATCTTGCCGATCACGATGGTCCTGCGCGGCGCCTCGGGGAATGCGTCCATGAGCGAAAACGCCAGGCCGAGGGTGGAGAGCGGCGACTTGATGGTGTCGCACAGGTAGGTCGGACCTCCCGCGACGCGATGGATCGAACATCGTCCCGCCATCTGCACGTAGCTTCGCGCGCGCTCGGCGATTTCGGTCAGCGACATCCCCTGATGGTGGGCGCAGGCGATTCCGGCCAGCGCGCTGACGATGAAGTGCCTGCCCAGCAGGCCGATATCGAACGCCGCGGTTTCCGCGCCGTGGGTGCAATCGAACCGTAGCCGGCCGTCCGCCGAAACCCGCACGTCGCTCGCGCGGAAATCCGCCTCCGGGCTTTCTCCGAAGCGCACCGCCCTGCCTGGCGCCAGCTCGGCCATCTTCGCCACCAGCGGATCGTCGGCATTGAGAAATGCGGTGCCGCCGGCCTCGAAGACATGGGAGACCAGCTTGCCTTTCTCCTGCGCGGTCGCGTCGGTCCCGCGGTAGTTGGTGTAGTGGTCGTTGGATATGACGGTGACGATGGCCAGCTGCGGCTGGACGAGCGCCGCGGAGGCATCGATGGCGCCCGGCCCGTGGCCGCTGATCTCGAAGATGGCGATCTCGTCCCGCGCCTCGAGTCGCTGGATGCGCCGTGCGATGGCCTCGCTGGTGTTGTAGATCAGCGAAAGCGCGCAGCGCTTCCTGTCGGACAGCAGGTGGTGGAGAAAGGCCGCCGTGGTGCTTTTAGCGCCGCTGCCGGTTATCCCGATGAAGGTGGTCTCCCCAAGACTCCGGCGATGGGCGAGGGCCTGCTCGCGGGCGACATCCGCCCGCGAAAGCGCCTGCTGGCCCAGAAGTCGCGCCCGGATCTTGCGAAAGGAACGCAGCAGATTCATCGGCGCCGCTTCAGTTGTCGTAGCCGAGGTTCGGCGCCAGCCAGCGTTCGCTGATCGCCAGCTCCTGGCCTTTGCGAACGCTGTAGCGTTCGACCTGGTCCTTGTCCACCTTGCCGACGGCGAAGTACTGCGCCTGCGGGTGGGCGAAGTACCAGCCGCTGACGGCCGCCGCGGGGAACATCGCATAGTGCTCGGTGAGGAACACGCCGCTGCGTCCGGCCTTGTCGAAGTCGGACTCGGGATCGAGCAGGGCGAACAGCGCTTTCTTCTCGGTGTGGTCCGGGCAGGCCGGATAGCCGGGGGCCGGGCGGATGCCCTTGTAGGCTTCCTTGATCAACTCTTCGTTGCTCAGGTGCTCGTCCGGCTGGTAGCCCCAGTATTCCTTGCGCACCTGTTCGTGCAGCCATTCGGCGCAGGCCTCGGCGAGGCGGTCGGCCAATGCCTTGACCATGATCGAGTTGTAGTCGTCGCCGGCGTTCTGGTACGCCTTGGCGACTTCCTCGGCGCCGATGCCGGCGGTGGTGATGAAGCCGCCGATGTAGTCGCGCACGCCGCTGTCCTTCGGCGCGACGAAATCGGCCAGCGACAGGTTCGGTTTACCGTCCGGCTTGATGGTCTGCTGGCGCAGGTGGTGCAGCGTCGCCAGCGTCTCTCCCTCGTCGCCATAGACTTCCAAGTCGTCGTCCTGCACCTGGTTGGCCGGCCAGAAGCCGAAGACGGCGCGCGCCTTGATCAGCTTCTCGTCGATCAGTTTCTTCAGCATCGCCTGGGCATCGGCGAACAACGCGGTGGCGGCCTCGCCGACCACCTCGTCGGTCAGGATGCGCGGATACTTTCCGGCCAGGTCCCAGGAGATGAAGAACGGTGTCCAGTCGATGTATTCGGCCAGCGTCGCCAGGTCAATGTCGTCGAGCAGCCTGACGCCGGTAAAGGAGGGCACCGGGGCCTGGTAACCGGCCCAGTCGAACGACGGCTTGTTGGCGACCGACTGTTCGTAGCTCAGGCGTTCGGTACGCGCGCTGCGGTTGGCGGTGCGCTCGCGTACCTCGACGTACTCGGCGCGAGTGCGCTCGACGAAGCCGGCCTTGAGTTCCTTGGACAGCAGCTGGGTCGCCACACCGACCGCGCGGGAGGCGTCGGTGACGTAGACCACGGCGTCGTTCTGGTATTTCGGTTCGATCTTCACCGCGGTGTGCGCTTTCGAGGTGGTGGCGCCGCCGATCATCAGCGGCAGGTGGAAATTCTGCCGCTGCATCTCGCGGGCGACATGCACCATCTCGTCCAGTGACGGCGTGATCAGCCCGGACAGGCCGATGATGTCGCACTTCTCGGCGATGGCGGTCTGCAGGATCTTCTCGGCCGGCACCATCACGCCCATGTCGACGATGTCGTAGCCGTTGCAGCCGAGCACCACGCCGACGATGTTCTTGCCGATGTCGTGCACGTCGCCCTTCACCGTCGCCATCAGGATCTTGCCCTTGGCTTCGGGTTTGTCGCCTTTTTCCGCCTCGATGAAGGGAATCAGGTGCGCCACGGCCTGCTTCATGACGCGAGCGGACTTGACCACCTGCGGCAGGAACATCTTGCCCGAGCCGAACAAGTCGCCGACCACGTTCATCCCGCTCATCAGCGGCCCTTCGATGACCTCGATCGGCCGCGCGCACTGCAGGCGGAACTCCTCGGTGTCTTCGACGATGAACGCGGTGATGCCCTTGACCAGCGCATGTTCCAGGCGTTTGCCTACCGGCAGCGCGCGCCATTCCTCGGTTTCCGCTTCCTTGATGCTGCCGTCGCCCTTGAACTTGTCGGCGATGGCCAGCAGCGCATCGGTGCCTTCAGGCGTGCGATTGAGCACCACGTCTTCCACGGCGTCGCGCAGCTCTTTGGGAATCTCGTCGTAGATCTCCAACTGGCCGGCGTTGACGATGCCCATCGTCAGGCCGTTCTGGATCGCGTAGTAGAGGAACACCGAGTGGATCGCCTCGCGCACCGGGTTGTTGCCGCGGAAGGAGAACGACACGTTGGAGACGCCGCCACTCGACAGGGCGAACGGCAGGTGGTCGCGGATGTAGGCGCAGGCCTCGATGAAGTCCACCGCGTAGTTGTTGTGTTCCTCGATGCCGGTGGCGACGGCGAAGATGTTCGGGTCGAAGATGATGTCTTCCGGCGGGAAGCCGACTTCATCCACCAGGATGTCGTAGCTGCGCTGGCAGATCTCGCGCTTGCGCGCCGCGGTGTCGGCCTGGCCGGCTTCGTCGAAGGCCATCACCACCACGGCGGCGCCGTAGCGCTTGCACAGCCGGGCGTGGTGCTTGAACGCCTCGACGCCTTCCTTCATCGAGATCGAGTTGACGATGCCCTTGCCCTGGATGCACTTGAGGCCGGCTTCGATCACGTCCCACTTCGAGGAGTCGATCATGATCGGCACGCGGGAGATGTCCGGCTCGCCGGCGATGAGGTTGAGGAACTTCACCATCGCCGCCTTGGAGTCGAGCATGCCCTCGTCCATGTTGATGTCGATCACCTGGGCGCCGGCCTCCACCTGCTGCAGGGCGACTTCCAGGGCCTCGGTGTAGTTCTCCTCGCGGATCAGCCGGGCGAACTTGGCCGAGCCGGTGATGTTGGTGCGCTCGCCGACGTTCACGAACAGCGAGTTGCGATCGATGGTGAACGGCTCCAGGCCGGACAGGCGGCAGGCCTTGGGAATCTCCGGGATGACGCGCGGCGGGTACTTGCCGACGGCTTCGGCGATCGCCTGGATGTGCGCCGGGGTGGTGCCGCAGCAGCCACCGATGATGTTGAGGAAGCCGGAGGCGGCGAATTCCTCGATCACCACGGCCATTTCAGCCGGGGTTTCATCGTATTCGCCGAAGGCATTCGGCAGGCCGGCGTTCGGGTGGGCGGACACGTGGGTGCCGGCCTTGGCGGCCAGTTCGGCCAGGTACGGGCGCAGATCGGCGGCGCCAAGGGCGCAGTTCAGGCCCACGGAAATCGGCTTGGCGTGCGCCACCGAGTTCCAGAAGGCTTCGGTGGTCTGCCCGGACAGCGTGCGGCCGGAGGCATCGGTGATGGTGCCAGAGATCATGATCGGCAGCTCAAAGCCGATCTCCTCGAACACGCCTTGCACGGCGAAGATCGCCGCCTTGGCGTTCAGGGTGTCGAAGATGGTTTCGATCAGGATCAGGTCGGCGCCGCCCTCAATCAGGCCACGGGTGGCTTCGGTGTAGTTCTCCACCAGTTCGTCGAAGGTGACGTTGCGATAGCCGGGGTCGTTGACATCCGGGGAGATCGAGCAGGTGCGGCTGGTCGGGCCGAGCACGCCGGCGACGAAGCGCGGCTTGTCGGGTGTCTCCAGCGTCTTCGCATCGGCCACGCGGCGTGCCAGACGGGCGCCTTCGACGTTCAATTCGTAGACCAGCGCTTCCATGCCGTAGTCGGCCTGGGACACCTGGGTGGCGTTGAAGGTGTTGGTCTCGAGTATGTCGGCGCCGGCGTCCAGGTAGGCCTTCTCGATGGCACCGATTACGTCCGGACGGCTGAGGATCAGCAGGTCGTTGTTGCCTTTGACGTCGCTCGGCCAGTCGGCGAAACGTTCGCCGCGGTAGTCCGCTTCCTCCAGCTTGTAGCTCTGGATCATCGTGCCCATACCGCCGTCGAGGATGAGAATGCGCTCGCGAAGTGCGTGCTGGAGGGCCTGGAGGCGGGCGCGATCGTGCATGGTGACTACCTGGGGTAAAGCGGGAAGAGGGCGCGAATGATAGCAAAGATGCGCTACGGCTAATCCTCACCCGCATTTGTATGAGAAATACTCATGCAGGCGTCGTGCCTTGGCGGTCGCCAGCCCCGCTAGAATCGCGGCTCATTTTTTCCGGAAAAACGCTACATGCGCATCCGCTTGCTTCTCGCCGTATTCCTGGTGACGTCCGCACAGGCGCTGGGCGCCGAGGGCATCTCCTATAGCCGCGACATCCAGCCGATCCTCACGCAGAAGTGCGTGGCCTGCCACACCTGCTACGACGCGCCCTGCCAGTTGAATCTGGGCGGCACCGAGGGCGTCGTGCGCGGGGCCAGCAAGCTGCCGGTGTATGACGGCGAGCGGCGCAAGGCGCAGGAGCCGACGCGGCTTTATCTGGATGCCCGGGGCGAGGCGGCCTGGCGGCGCAAGGATTTCTATTCGGTGCTTTACGACCGCGATGGCCAGGCCGCGCTGATGAAGCGAATGCTGGAACTCGGCCGGCAGGAACCGCCGGCGCCGAACGCCAAGCTGCCGGCCGACCTGGATATCAGCATCGGCCGCGACAACCAGTGCCCGCTGCCGGAGGAGTTCGACGCCTACGCCAAGCGCTTCGCCCATGCCGGCATGCCGTTCGCCGTCACCGGACTCAGCGAGCAGGAATACACCACGCTGCAAACCTGGCTGGCGCAGGGCGCGCCGGTGGATCAGCAGGACATGCAGCCGAACCTGAGCGAGGCGGCGCAGATCGCCGACTGGGAACGCCTGCTCAATGCGCCGGGCGCGCGCGAGGCGCTGGTCAATCGCTGGCTGTTCGAGCACCTGTTCCTCGCGCACCTGTATTTCGACGGTGGCGAAAGCGGGCATTTCTTCCAGTTGGTGCGCTCGCGCACGCCGAGCGGCCACCCGATCGACCCGATCGGTACGCGTCGACCGAACGACGATCCGGGCACCGTCTTCTACTACCGCCTGTGGCCGATCCAGGGCGTGATCGTGCACAAGACGCACATCACCTATCCGCTCAGCGCGCAGAAGCTGGCGCGGGTGCGCCAGCTGTTCTACAGCGGCGACTGGCGGGCCGATGCGGTGCCCGGGTACGGCGCGCAGCGACGCGCCAACCCGTTCGAGACCTTCGCCGCGATTCCGCCGCAGGCGCGTTACCAGTTCATGCTGGATAACGCCGAATACTTCGTGCGCACCTTCATCCGCGGGCCGGTGTGCCGCGGGCAGATCGCAACGGACGTGATCCGCGATAGTTTCTGGACGACCTTCCAGGCGCCCGAGCACGACCTTTACCTGACCGACGCCAAATACCGCGAGGAGGCGACGCCGCTGCTGGCGATGCCGGGCCAGTTCGACGACGTAGGCGAGCTGCTCGGCCTCTGGCTCGCCTACCGCGACAAGCGCAACGCCTATGAGCAATTGCGCATGAAGGCCTACGCCAAGGCGCCTCCAGCCGCTTGGGGCGATATCTGGCGCGGTAATGACAACGCGCTGCTGTCGATCTTCCGCCACTTCGACAGCGCGTCGGTGCGCAAGGGGCTCATCGGCGACGTGCCGAAAACCCTCTGGCTACTCGACTATCCGTTGTTCGAGCGGACCTACTACCAATTGGTGGTGAACTTCGACGTGTTCGGCAACGTCTCGCACCAGGCCCAGACACGCCTGTATTTCGACCTGATCCGCAATGGCGCCGAGGTGAACTTCCTCCGCCTGCTGCCGGCCGCGGCGCGGCAGGCCGAGCTGGACAGCTGGTACCAGAACAGCGGGCGGCTGAAGATGTGGCTGGATTACCAGGGCATCGATACGCACACGCCGAGCGTGCTGGGCTTGCCGGAAAAGGACGCCAAGCGCGCCTTCGGACTGGCGCTGGTGGAGCATCTCGCGGCGGACAATGCATATCCCGACCCGATCAATCGCTGCCGCGACGGACGCTGTTTCCGCCCGCAGGCGGCGCCGGTGCTGCAGCGGGTCGAACAAGCGCTGAGTCGCCTGGTAAGCCGGCCGGCGAGCGAACTGGAGGTGATCGACGAACTGCCGGAGGCGACCCTGCTGCGGGTCGAGCGGGGCGACGGTGGAGGCGAGATCTACACGCTGCTGCGCAACCGCGCGCACAGCAACGTGGCCTTCCTGCTTGGTGAGTCGCTGCGCTACCAGCCCGGCCTCGACACCCTGACGCTGTATCCGGGCGTGCTGACCAGCTACCCGAACTTCATCTTCGACCTCCAGGCGAGCGAGGCCGACGCGTTCGTCGCCGCGCTGGAGCAGGTGCGCGACCCCGCGAGCTTCGAGCGGGTCGTGAAGCGCTGGGGCATCCGACGCAGCCATCCGGATTTCTGGCACTACTTCCTCGATCTCTCAAGCTACCTGCGCGAGAACGAGCCGGTGGAAGCGGGGATGCTCGACATGAACCGCTACCAGAACCTCTAGCAGGCATCGCGCGACCCTTCCGCCGGGCGGCGGCGACGAATTTTCTGCCCTCGAGTGCGGTCGACATCTTCAGAAAGATGCAGGGCCGCGCCGGGCAGTGGCGGACTTTCCAGACTGCGGCGGGCGAAACAGGCGGTGTATGGCCGGACGCCGGGAAGGCGTCTCGCACGAGTGACGCAGTATGTTGATTTCGCTTCAGGCGCTCAGAGCGGTCGCGGCCTGGATGGTGGTTTGCCACCACGTGATGCAGGTGTTCTTCGACTTCAAGGCAGACAGCCCGATCGGGCAATTCTTCGTGCAGAAGGGCGCCATCGGCGTCGATATCTTCTTCGTCATCAGCGGCTTCGTGATCTACCTGTCAACGGCGGGCAAGGACATCCAGGCCGGGCGTTTCCTGCTCAATCGGATCATGCGCATCGTGCCGGCGTACTGGCTGTACAGCCTGCTGATGGCGGCGATCATTCTCTATGCCCAGCAAATGACCCCAGGGCAGACCTTCGAGCTGCGTCACCTGATCCTCTCGCTGCTGTTCATTCCGGCGGAAAACCCCGGCGGCTACGGGCTGTACCCGACGCTGAACGTCGGCTGGACGCTGAACTACGAGATGTTCTTCTACCTGGTGTTCGCCCTGTCGCTGGTGGCGCCGCAACGCCTGCGCCCGCTGTTGATCGCGGTCACGCTGGCGCTGGTGAGCACCTTGCTGGCGCATCAGGACTGGCTGAGCAATTTCTACCGCAACAGCATCGTGTACGAGTTCCTCTTTGGCGTGGCCATCGGCATCGCCTATCGGCGTGGCTGGATCGGCCAGGGCAACTGGCTGCCGTTGCTCATCCTGGCGGTATCGATGGCACTGGTGCTGCACCTCGATGCCTCGTCGCGGCTGCTCAACTGGGGCGTTCCCAGCGCGTTCATCGTCGTCGCCTGCGTCGCGTTGGAACCTTGGTTCGCGCGGGTGAGGCCGCTGAAGATGCTCGGCGACTGTTCCTATTCGGTGTACTTGGTGCACGTCATCGTGCTGTCCACCGGCTGGTACCTGTACGAACGCTTCGGCTTCGACGAGTACTGGGTGATCGCCGCGTGCATGCCGGCGATCCTGCTGATTTCCTGGGCGAGTTACCAACTGATCGAGCGCCGGCTGTTTTTCCGCACCCGGCGCTGGCTCGAACCGCAGGCGGCGCGGGCGGATGCCTGAATGCTTTCCCGACTAAAAAGCTAGGACTTTATCCGGGTGGCCGCTTTGGCGTAGACTGCGTGCATGTATCGCGAGGAACTGACATGAGCGCTATCACCATTACCGACGCCGCCCACGACTATCTGGCCGACCTGCTGGCCAAACAGAACACCACGGGTATCGGCATTCGCGTTTTCATCACCCAGCCGGGCACGCAATACGCGGAAACTTGCATCGCCTATTGCAAGCCGGGCGAAGAAAAACCCGAAGACACCGCGTTGGCGTTGAAGAGCTTCACCGCCTGGATCGACTCGGTGAGCGAAGCCTTCCTCGAAGACGCCGTGGTGGATTACGCCACCGACCGCATGGGCGGCCAGCTGACCATCAAGGCGCCGAACGCGAAAGTGCCGATGGTCAACGAGGACAGTCCGCTCAACGAGCGCATCAACTACTACCTGCAGACCGAGATCAACCCCGGCCTGGCCAGCCACGGCGGCCAGGTCACCCTGGTGGATATCGTTGACGAAGGCGTTGCCGTGCTGCAGTTCGGCGGTGGTTGCCAGGGCTGCGGGCAGGCCGACGTGACCCTCAAGGAGGGCATCGAGAAAACCCTGCTCGAACGGATTCCGCAGCTCAAGGGCGTGCGTGACGTTACCGACCATAGCGTTCGGGAAAATGCGTACTACTAATGAATCGACAGTGAAGAAAGCGGCCCAGGTGCCGCTTTTTTTATGTCTTCCGGCCGGGCCGCAGCCCGCGATATGACGGGCGTTTGCGGCTTTTTTTTGGGCGCATGGCTCGACTTCCGGCCGCGCTCGGGCGATAAACGTATGGCGAATGCCCGCGACGTTTCATCCCATTGTCGTGATTGAATTTTTGAGCTGCGAGACGGCTGCCTATGTCCCTGATCCCCCTGCTCGTCTGCGATGATTCCAACATGGCGCGCAAGCAGTTGCTGCGCGCGCTGCCGGTGGACTGGGCGGTGTCCGTTACGCAGGCCACCAACGGCCGCGAAGGGCTGGAAGCGATTCGCCGAGGCCAGGGCGAGATCGTCCTGCTCGATCTGACGATGCCGGAAATGGACGGCTACGAAGTGCTCGCCGCCATGCGGGCCGAAGGGCTGTCCAGCCGCGTTATCGTGGTGTCCGGCGACGTTCAGGAGGAAGCGGTACGCCGCGTGATGGCGCTCGGTGCGCTGGCCTTCCTGCGCAAGCCGGCCGATCCGCAGGAGCTGGCCGATACGCTGAAACGTCTGGGTCTGCTGGGCGCGCCTGGTAGTCCTCCGGTGCCGGTGGCGAGCCTCGCCGAAACCGCAGTCGGCTTCCGCGATGCCTTCCGCGAGACCGTCAACGTCGCCATGGGCCGGGCCGCGGCGTTGCTGGCTCGGGTGCTCAAGGTGTTCGTGCGGTTGCCGGTACCCAATGTGAACATCCTCGAAGTCGGCGAGCTGCACATGGCGCTGGCCGATGCGCAGCGTGGCGAGCGCCTGACCGCGGTCTGCCAGGGTTACATCGGCGAGGGTATCGCCGGCGAGGCGCTGCTGATCTTCCACGACTCCGAAGTGGCCGACATGGCGCGACTGATGCGCTGGTCACCGAGCGAGTACTCGGAGATGGAAATGCTGCTGGACCTCTCCAGCGTGCTGATCGGCGCCTGTCTCAGCGGTATCGCCGAACAGATCGACGTGGTGTTTTCCCAGAGTCATCCGCAGGTTCTCGGTGCCCATGCCGGCCTCGACGACCTCATCCAGGTCAACCAGCGGCGTTGGAAGAAGACTCTGGCGGTGGAGATCAGCTACAGCCTGGAAGGGCACGACATACACTTCGACCTGCTGCTGCTGTTCACCGAGGATTCGGTGGAGCTGCTGTCGCGCAAACTCGCTCACGTGATGAACTGACCATGGCAGAGATTGATCTGGAAGAATTCCACTGGCTGGCGGCCATCGTGCAGGGTATCGATGTCGGCGTGGTCGTGCTGGACCGCGCCTACCGCGTCGAGGTATGGAACACCTTCATGGAGAACCGCTCCGGGCTGCAGCCCAGCCAGGCCTATCACCGCTCCTTCTTCGAGCTGTTCCCGGAGGTCAACGAGGAGTGGTTCCGCATGAAGGTGGAGAGCGTGGCCACGCTCGGCACGCCGGGTTTCACGGTCTGGGAGCAGCGGCCGTATCTGGTGCGCTTCAAGAACTATCAGCCGATCACCGGGCGCGAAGACTTCATGTACCAGAACACCACGCTGCTGCCGTTGCGCTCGGTGAACAGCGAGATCGGCCACATCTGCCTGGTGATCTACGACGTCACCGATGTGGCGATCAACCGGCGCCAGTTGCAGACGGTCAACGCCAAGCTGGAGGGGCTATCGCGCATCGACCGTCTTACCGGGCTGTTCAACCGAGACCACTGGGACGAGTGCCTGCGGCATGAGTTCGCCCGCACCCAGCGCTACGACAGCCCGCTGTCGCTGGTAGTGATGGACATCGATCACTTCAAGGCGATCAACGACCGCTTCGGATACCTGGCGGGCGACCAGGTCATCCAGCGCCTGTCGGAGTTGCTCCGCGAGCACATCCGCGATGTCGACATCGCTGGGCGCTACAGCGGCGAGGAGTTCGTCGTGCTGCTGCCGGATACCGGCAAGGACGGCGCGCTGGTGTTCGCCGAGCGACTGCGCACTGCGGTGGAGAAGTTGCGGGTCGAGCATGACGGCCATCTCATCCCGTTCACCATCAGCCTGGGCGTGGCCCAGCCCACCGCACTCTGCGTCGATCACCACATGCTCATCGAGTGGGCCGACCAGGCGCTGTACAGCTCGAAGAGGGGCGGGCGCAACCAGGTCTCGGTATACCTGTAGCGCCGCTCAGGCACAGTCGGCCTTGGATTCGGCGGCGCTCTGCAGATTTTCGAGAAACTTCATCAGCGCGACTTCCTCCACGCGCAGCCCCTTGCGCGGCCTCGGCTTCTTCAACTCGGCCAGCGTGCCGTCGCCGAAGGCATCGATCACTGCCGGATGGATGTAGCACTTGCGGCAGATGGCCGGGGTGTTGCCTAGCTGGCTGGCGACCGCCTTGACGATCTCCACCACCTGCTTGCGGGTGTCCTTCTCGCCGGCCTGCCTGCTGCTTTCGCAGAGGCTTTCCAGGGCCAGCGCGCTGCCGGCCCAGGTGCGGTAGTCCTTGGCGGTGAAGTCTTCGCCGGCATGGGTCTGCAGGTAAGCGTTGATGTCGGACGAGGTCACCAGGTGGCGTTCGCCATCCTCGTCGAGGTACTGGAAGAGGTGCTGGCCGGGCAGTTCCAGGCAGCGTTTGACGATCCTCGCCAGGCGCGGGTGGCTGAGTTTGACGTCGTGCTCGATGCCGCTCTTGCCGCGGAAATGGAAACGAATGGCGGTGCCTTTGACGTCGACGTGGCGGTTGCGCAGCGTGGTCAGGCCGAACGACTTGTTCTCCTTGGCGTAACGACTGTTGCCGACGCGGATGAGCGTCGAGTCCAGCAACGAAACGACCGTGGCCATCACCTTGTCACGGCCCATGCCCGGTTGTGCCAGGTGTTTTTCCAGCGTGGCGCGCAGCTTGGGCAGGGCACGTCCGAATGCGAGCATGCGTTCGTACTTGTCCGCATCGCGAACCTCGCGCCAGCGTGGATGGTAGCGGTACTGCTTGCGTCCGCGTGCATCGCGGCCGGTGGCCTGCAGGTGCCCGCCGGGATTGGGGCAGATCCAGACGTCGGTGTAGGCCGGCGGGATCGCCAGCTTGTTGATCCGGCTGATCTCGCTCTCGTCTCGGATACGCTCGCCGTCGACATCGAAGTAGACGAACTTGCCGCGCAGCTTGCGTCGGCTGATGCCGGGCTGCGTATCGTCGACATAGCTGAGGTCGGGCGGGAGCGGCGAACAGAGCGGCGTGCCGGTGTCCGCGGACTCGTTGGGCGGCACCGGCAACCGTCCTTCGGCCAGCGGCGGTATCAGGCGCATACGTACTCCTTGAAGCGAACGCGCTGCCAGGCAGCGAGGGATCTGGGGTGCTGCTGGCGACTCAGGCGTCGGAGCCGCGATACAGCTCGCCTTCCTTCTCGGCGCTGTTGCGCAGCAGCAGCTCGATGGCCATGGCCATCTCGTCGATGGCTTCGCGGTAGAGCGCGGGGTTGTCCTGGGTTTCCGCCTGGTCGGCGTGTTTACGGGCGGTGTTGAGGTGCTGAATGATTTCGGAGTGATCGCCGAGCATCGTCTGGTTCCTCTGGTGAGTGTCTGCATGGCCTAGAAACAATGACCCGGTTTGGAAGGCCGCGGTTCAGCCCCACCGGTCAGCGCGCCCGCGGGCGGTCAGGGCCATGGACCATTGTTTGCGTTCGCAGCGAGGGCAGGGGCCGCCCTGCCCGTAGTCCAGCAATTGGACGAAGCCGCAGCGGCAGCAGGCATAAAGGCCCTGCTGATGGGCACTCTCGACGACCACCCGCTCGCTGGGCGGAAGCACGGACAGCCCGTGGCGCGTCTCATCGCTGTCGAAAAAGTACAGGCTCACATCGCCGTTCACTTCGAGGATGCCCAAGCGCACCTGGCCCAAATGCTCGACGCCTTGCTGGCGCAGTTCCATGAAGAACTCGTCGTCGGAGATGTTGGTGGCCTCCAGCGTCGGCAAGTCGTACTGGCCGTCGCGGATGATCACCATCGGCTTGCCCTCCATCCAGGCGCCAAACCGTGGGCTGTGCGCCATGGCGTAGGTGGTGGCGCGATACAGCACCAACAGGGTGATGAAGACCATCACGATCGGCAGCAGGGGTACATCGTCGTAAAAGGACACGTCGCCCGCCGCGGAGCCCAAGGTAAGGATCACCACCACTTCAAATAGCGACAGCTGGCGCACGCCGCGGCGTCCGGAAATCTTCAAGAAGGCGAACACCGCGAGGTAGGCGAAGCTGGCGCGCAGCGCAACCTCGCCGAGGAACAGCGGTGGGAACTCGTCCAGCAGCATGCGTTTGAGATCGAACGCTTCCATTGCTCCCACCTGGTTTCAGCAGTGTTTGATGTCCACCTGGAAGGGCATCGACCAGGGATACAGCGCATGCCCGTCCTTGCTCAGCTCCAGCCGAGCCTGCTCGATCAGTCCGGCGAAGCGGATCGGCTCGCTGTACTGCGAGCGCGCCAGGTGGGCGATGGAGTAGAGAATCCGGCCGGCGTTATCGCTCACCTTCAACGAGAAGCTGGCGTCCTCGCGGTCGGCGACGGTTGTGCAGTGCAGCGGGAGGAAGGCGTGATCGATGATGCGTCGGGCATCGTCGAGGGTAAGGTGCGTGGTGCTCATGGTGATCCTCCCGCCAGTGCTGAGGGATAGACCGGAGCAGCGCTCCCGGAGTTCGTCACCGGAGGTGGGTACGCCGTCGGCACGCGCATACGAAAAGGCCCGGCGATTGCCGGGCCATTCGATTCACTCGGGCATGCTCCAGGGGGAAAGCCTGAAGCCTTCCTCGCTCAGTTCCTGCCGCGCCTGCCGGAGGATTTCCGCCAGTTGCTGCGGATCGCAGTAGGTGGTGCGGGAAATCTTCGAGCGACCGAGGACCCGGGTGCAGGTGCTGTCGACGACGCTCAGGCTCAATTCACCACTGCCTTCTAGCGGAGCCCAGGCTACGCATTCGAACGGTTGGAAAGCGCGGCCGGCGATCAAAAGTGCTTCGTTGACACGGAGCGGGGCGTTCATGGGGGCGGTCTCTTAAAAGTGCCTAAATGGAGGGGCCTGGTACGGTCACTTGCAGCAGGCTCGGTCATGTCATTGATGTCGGTGCTAAGCCGGAAGTCACGGGATGTCGACAATCGAAAAATAAATGTCGCGTGTAGGGATTTTTTTGCGGGGTTCCTATTCGGTTCGGCGGGTGAATGGGTTGTTTGGATGAATCACTTCAAGGTCGGTTTCCAGCGCCTGGATCAGTCGGTCGATCTCCTTGTGGGTGAGCTTGGTGTTGCAGTGGATTCCAGTGACGGTCAGCAAGGGGGCAGCGGTCAGTGGGTCCAGCACCCGGACCAGAAGGCTGTCCGGCGTCTCGAAGGAAACCTCCAGACCCAGCGGTCTGAAGTGGCGCCGCATCAGTTCCAGCGCCTGGGTCAGGGTGAGCCTGTTCAACCATGGGGTCCTACTTGCAACGCAGAGATGCGAACCCGGCATGGGTTCGAATGGACAAGGCGAAACTAGCACCACGCCAGCGACGGCTCCTTGACCCGCGGCAGCTGAATTCCGCCGTGGCGTGAATCCGATGAACGTACGAAGAGCCGCACGACCCTGCGCTGTCCACCGTGGGTACCCACGCGATGGAGAAGAAGATGCACACGATCAGATTCCCGCTACTCGTCCTGGCCACCGTCATTCCCCTCGTCAGTCACGCGGGCGCCGGTTTGAGCCTGGAAGACCAGCGTCGCCAGAGCGGCGAGCAGATGGAAAACAACCGCCAGCAGGTAGGCGACAACATCAACCAGATCCGAACCCCGGCCGATCAGGCGGCGCCGGGCGGGGCCAACTCCGCCAGCGGCATGTCGACTAACGGCAATTCGGTGAACAGCGGCAACGGCACCCCCGCGACCACCGGCCAGCAGCGCTCCACCACCGAGCCCGGCACGCCCACCACCGGCCAGCAGCGTTCGACCGTTGCGCCTGGTACGCCCACCACGGGCCAGGAGCGTTCCACGGTCGCGCCGGGTACGCCAACCACTACGAGCCCGGGCAACACCGACGGCACGCTCAACCAGAATGGCGCGAACCCGAGCAATTCCAGCGGCGCGGGCACCAGCGGTACCGGCAGCAATAACGGTGGAGCACCCATCGGCGGAAGCGGCGGTAACTCCGGCTCCGGCTCAGGCTTCGGTTCGGGTTCAGGCGCCGGCGGTTCCGGGGGCTCGGGTGGAGCCGGAGCAGGCGGCGCTGGCGGCGGTAGCTGAAACGCTCACTGGCGTGGATAGACGATCACGGCCGCGCGCAGCTTGCGCCGGCCGAACCGACTCATCTTGTCGAACTCGGCGTGGCTGACCGGCACGTGCTGGCAGTCCATCTGCCGGCGATGGATGCTGTGGTCCACATCCGGGTCGTGCAGGTACACGAAGTCCTCGTCGCTGTCGGTGACGATCACCCAGTGCGGCGCCTTGGAGCGCGTCAGCCGATAGCTGCTGATCAGCACCAGCGGTTGCCCGCCAGCGGCGAGTGCGGCCGGAATGTCCCGCGGCCCACGTTTTAGCGACTGCACGTCGCTTTTCTCCAGCTCGGCACAGAAGTCTTCATGCACCACGCGCATCACCGCGCGTTTCTCCTCGCTGCGCACGCCGTCGAGGAACAGCGGCCCGCTGACGCTCACCATCAGGCTGACGCGAAACCCGCGGCGCCAGGCGGCCAGCGCGAGGCCATGGGGGCCACAGCCGCCATGCCCCGCGGTCATGTAGATGGTGGTCGCCTCGCGCCACAGGCGCAGTTCCTCGCGACGGGTCATGCGAAAGTCGCGATCCAGAGCTGCCATGGCCATCAGTAGAGATGCCGGGCCACAGGTGAAGTCGGTGGTCTGCCGATAGTAGGGCGAGCGCTTGTGCCGACCCTGGCTGAGTTGGCGAATGCGTTTCTCATAACGCAGCGCTTCGGTATGGTCCTCGTAGTAGTCGCTGAGGCGGGCGAAGGGCAGGTAGCCGTTGCGTTCGTAGAGGGCGATGGCGGCGCCGTTGTCCGGGCGGACCTCCAGGCGCAGGAAGGCGCAGTCGTTTTCCAGCGCGGCCTGTTCCGCGGCCTCCAGAAGCCGCTGGCCGAGGCCGCGGCCGCGCGCCTGCGGATCGCTGGCGATGGAGTACAGGCGCGCCAGCGAGGTGCCCTGGTGGAACAGCACCAGCGCGTAGCCGAGGAGGCGCCCGTCTTCCTCGGCGAGCGTCAGACGGGCGTTGGCGCGCGTGATCATCCAGTGGAAATTCCGCCGCGAGAGGCGGTCGTGGTCGAAGCAGCGGTTTTCCAGTTCCACCAGGGCGGCGATGTCTTCGGCCGTGGCGAGGCGTAGGGCGGCTTTCATCGATAAGGAGTTTCCAGAACGGGCGAACGCGATGTTTGTCTCGCATGTCCTAGCACAGACAGGCGGGGGCGCCTTTTGCTCCCGGCATATGAGCGGGAGCGATCGTGAGCAGACTCGTCATTGTGGTCGAGCGCAAGGAGGACTGGACCTCCTACTATCCAAGCGAAGATGTCATCAGTGTCCAGGAGTATCTGGAACAACCCAACGACGATGCCAGCGGCAAACGGGTTCAGGTGATCAACCTGTGCCGCAACTACAAGTACCTCGGCCACGGCTACTACTGCTCGCTGCTGGCCGAGGCGCGCGGGCACCGGGTGATCCCCAGCGTGCGCACCATCAGCGAGCTGGCGCGCAAGGCGCTTTACAGCCTGGCGCTGGAATACCTCGACAAGTCCCTCGACAGGGCGCTGGCTGACCACCCGTTCGGCAGCACCGACGGCTTCACCCTCACGCTGTATTTCGGCCGTACCGAGATCGAACCGCTGCAGGACCTGGCGCGCCAGCTGTTCGAGGCGTTTCCCTGTCCGCTGTTGCTGGTGGAATTCCGCCGCAACGACAGTTGGCACATCACCGGGATCAAGCCCGGTAGCCTGCACAAACTGCGCGACGACCAGGAGGACCACTTCGCCAACGTCCTCGACGCCTTCAACCGCAAGATCTGGCGACGCCCACGTTCACGCCGGCTGGTGCGCTTCGACCTGGCCATCCTGCAGGACCCGGACGAAGCCTTCCCGCCGTCCAATCGCAAGGCGCTGAAGAACTTCATCCGCGTCGGCAAGCGCCTCGGCATCGAGGTGGACCTGATCGAGAAGAAGGACTTCTCCCGCCTGGCCGAGTACGACGCGCTGTTCATCCGCGAAACCACCAACGTCAGCGACCACACCTACCGCTTCGCCAAACGCGCCGAAAGCGAGGGGCTGGTGGTGCTCGACGATCCCGCGTCCATCCTGCGCTGCACCAACAAGGTGTACCTCACGGACCTGCTGCGCGCCCACAAGCTGGGCATGCCGGCCACGGAAATACTCTACAAGGACCGCCCGCACGAACTGGACAACCTGGGCGAGCGGCTGGGATTCCCGCTGGTGCTGAAAATCCCTGACGGCAGCTTTTCCCGGGGGGTGATCAAGGTCGAGGATCAGCAGGCGCTGCTCAAGGTGACGGCCGAGCTGTTCGAGCGCTCGGTGCTGCTACTGGCGCAGGAGTTCTTCTACACCGAGTACGACTGGCGCATCGGCATGCTCAATCACAAGCCGATCTTCGCCTGCAAATACTTCATGTCCAAGGGCCACTGGCAGATCTACGACCACCGCCCGGACGCCCAGGAAGTCAGTGGCGACTTCCAGACGCTGCCGGTGGAAGAGGTGCCGCGCGAGGTGCTGGAGCTGGCGACCACCACGGCCAATCTGATCGGCGACGGGCTCTACGGGGTGGACTTGAAGCAGGCGGGCGACAAGGTGGTGGTCATCGAGGTCAACGACAACCCGAACATCGACGCCGGCATCGAGGACGTGCACCTGCAGGACGAGCTCTATGCTGCGGTGCTGCTGGAATTCGTCCGGCGCCTGGAGCTCAAGCGCAAGGGCCAACCCTGGTCGGAAAACCAGGAGGGTGTGATCTAGGGCGTCGCCGTGAATGCGATGGCGCGCTCACGGCAGCGTACCGCCGTCGACGCCGGTCAGACGCGGAACTGGCCGAGCAGCCGTCCCAGTTGGTCGGCGAGCTGACCGAGGTTCTTGCTCGCGCTGCGCGTCTCCTCGGCGGACAGTGCGCTGGTGTGCGCCAGACTCGCGGCTTCGGTGACGTTGCGGTTGATGTCCTCCACCACATGCGATTGCTGCAGCGTGGCGCTGGCGATGGAGGCATTGGCGCCGGCGAGGTTACGCATCGACTGGGAGATCAGTTGCAGGCTCTCGCTGGCCTGGCTGGCCTGGCCGACGGTCAGTTGCGAGGCCTCGCTGCTTTCGTGGATGACCTTCACTGCGGCGCCGGAGTTGGTTTGCAGGCGCTCGATCATGCCCTGGATTTCTGCCGTCGATTGCTGCGTGCGCTGGGCCAGCAGGCGCACCTCGTCGGCCACCACAGCAAAGCCGCGGCCCTGTTCGCCGGCGCGGGCGGCCTCAATGGCGGCGTTGAGCGCGAGGAGGTTGGTCTGCTCGGCGATGGCCCGGATCACTTCCAGCACCTTGCCGATCTGCGAGCTTTCCTGGGCCAGCGCCTGGATCACCTGCACGGCCTGGCCGATGGTGCCGGACAGCTGGTCGATCTGGTGCAGGCTGTTGTCGATGTTCTGCTGGCCCTGGTTGGCCTGCTCCTCGGCGTTGCGCACTTCGCTGGCCGCTTCCTCGGCGCTTTTCGCCACGTCCTGCACGCCATAGGTGACTTCGTTGATCGCGGTGGCGACCAGTTCCATCTGCTGCGACTGCTGCTGGCTGGTCTGGTAGCCCTGGTTGGCAACGCCGTCCAGCGAGCGCGCGGCTTCGTCGAGCGAGCGCGAGGCGGCGAGCGATTCGCCGATGACCTGGCGCAGCTTGAGGGTGAAGGCGTTGAAGTGCCTGGACATCTGCGCCAGCTCGTCGTTGCCCTGGGTGTCGAGGCTGCGCGTGAGGTCCGCCTCGCCGCTGGCGATGTTGGCCATGGCGCCGACCGCGGCGTTCAGCGGCACGACGATGCTGCGTGCGATCAGCATCACCAGCAGGGTCATCACCACGGCGATGCCCAGGCCGATCAGCGATGCGTGCAGCGCCTGGCCGTAGAACTGCGCCTGCATGTCGTCGATGTAGATGCCGGTGCCGAGCACCCAGCCCCAGGGCTCGAACAGCTGGATATAGGACACCTTGGGTAGCGGGTCGGCGCTACCGGCCTTCGGCCAGCGGTAGTCCACCATGCCGCCGCCCTGTTTGCGCGCGAGGGCGACCATTTCGTTGAACAGCTCTTTGCCGTCAGGGTCCTTGATCGTCGAGAGGTCCTGGCCTTCGAGCTTCTGGTTGACCGGATGCATGATCATCTTCGGCCCGAGGTCGTTGATCCAGAAGTACTCGGTCTTGTCGTAGCGCAGGCTGCGGATCATCGCGGCGGCCTGCGTCTGGGCTTGCTCGCGGGTCAGGGTGCCTGCAACCTCCTGGTCATGGAAGTTCTGCAGGATGGCGCTGGCGCTCTGCACCAGATGACGGGTCTTCTCGACCTTCCCCTCGTAAAGGTCGTTGTGGATCTGTTGCAGCATGAACACGCCGAGCGCCACCAGCATGGCGACAGCAACCGCGAGAATCAGCATCAGCCGGCGGCTGATGGGCAAACTTCGGAGACTGCGCATGGTGAAGCCCTCGATATTGTTGTTATTGCTCTAGCGTGGGAACTGTAGCGGTTCCACGACTGTCCGAAACCCGGTTTGCCAGCCTTTAGCCAGCTTCTGATAGCATTTCGGCAAAACGCGGGCAAACCTGAGCGTGGGGCGTTTATGTCGCACCCCTGCGCACCGAGCCGTATGCGTTTTTAAAACTGGGAACTGGGGGAATGATGGATCTTTGGAGCGCCTTTCAGGCACTGGTTCTGGGTATTGTCGAAGGGCTGACCGAATTCCTGCCGATCTCCAGCACGGGCCACCTGATCGTGGTCGGTGACCTGCTGGAGTTCAACGGCGACCGATCCACCGCGTTCAAGATCATCATCCAGCTGGGCGCGATCCTGGCGGTGATGTGGGAGTTCCGCAGCCGCATCATCGACGTGGTGGTCGGTCTGCCGACGCAACGTCGCGCGCAACGTTTCACGTTGAACCTGCTGATCGCCTTCATTCCGGCGGTGATCCTCGGCCTGCTGTTCGCCGACCTCATCGAACACTGGCTGTTCAACCCGATTACCGTCGCTACCGCGCTGATCATGGGGGGTGTGGTGATGATCTGGGCCGAGCGGCGCGTGCATACGATTCGCGCCGAAACGGTCGACGACATGGACTGGAAGCTGGCCCTGAAGGTCGGTTTTGCCCAGTGCCTGGCGCTCATTCCGGGCACCTCGCGCTCCGGCTCGACGATCATCGGCGGGCTGCTGTTCGGCCTCTCGCGCAAGGCGGCTGCGGAATTCTCGTTCTTCCTGGCGATGCCGACGATGGTCGCGGCGACAGTCTATTCGCTCTTCAAGTACCGCGAGATCCTCCACCTCAGCGATCTTCCGGTGTTCGCCATCGGCTTCATTTCCACCTTCGTCGTGGCGATGATCACCGTGCGCGCGCTGCTCAAGTTCATCGCCAACCACAGCTACGCGGTGTTCGGCTGGTACCGGATCGCCTTCGGCTTGGTGATTCTGGCGACCTGGCAGTTCGGCTGGATCGACTGGAGCACGGCCCAGGGCTGAGGCGATTCGCAGGGACGCGAGCGATGGAACTGCGCGGCACCTTGAAAAGCTGGAACGACGAGAAGGGCTTCGGCTTCATCGTTCCGCAGGCGGGCGGGTCTCAGGTCTTCGTGCATGTCTCGGCGATGCGCGGCGAGCGTCGCCCACGGCCCGGCGACACCGTGCTTTATACGATGTCCAGCGAGCCCGGCGAACGTCCGCGCGCCGGCCATGCACGGTTGCCGGGGCTGTCGCTGGACGATCCGGCGATCCGCCAGAAACCACGCGACACCGCCAGGCCCGCCACCCGCCACAGCGCCTCCCCGGCACGCACGACGGGCAGGCCACTCCATCTGCCGCTGAAACTGATGCTCTTCGCGCTGCTGTGCCTGTTGCCGGCAGGCGGCGTCGCCCCGTTGGCCTGGCGCGGGAGCTTCTGGCCGGCGACCGCCTATCTGCTGCTCAGTGTGCTCGCCTTTCTGCTCTACGGGATCGACAAGCGCCGCGCGCTGTCCGGCGGCCGGCGCACGCCGGAAAACACCCTTCACCTGATCGAGCTGCTGGGCGGCTGGCCGGGCGCGTTGATCGCCCAGCAGGTGTTTCGCCACAAGACGCGAAAGCTTTCCTACCAGCTGCTTTTCTGGCTGATCGTGCTGTTGCACCAGGCGTTCTGGATCGGTTGGCTGTTGCTTGGCCGGCGTTTCATTACGTTCTAGCGACGCTCGGCCTGGCGGTACATCCACAGGCTCAGCAGCAGGCCGGCGAGCGCCATCAGCGCGGCACTGAAGAAGATGCTGGCGAAGCCCAGGCCATTGGCGATGGCGCCCATCAGCGGGCCGGCGATGCCCAGCGCGATGTCGAAGAACACCGCGTAGGCGCCCAGCGCCGAGCTGCGGCTGGAGGCGGGTATCCGCGAGATCGCCTCGACTCCAAGGGCCGGATACACCAGCGACAGGCCGAAGCCGGTCAGCGCCGCGCCGCATAGCGCCAGCCAGGGCTGATGGGCGAAACCGAGCAGCAGCAAACCCAGGCATTCCACACCGAGACAGGCGATCGCCACGCGATAGCCGCCCAGTCGTTTGATCGCGCCACCGAACAGCAGTCGCGCGCCGATGAACGAGGCGCCGAACGCCGTGAGACAGTAGGCGGCGCCGGTCCAGCCCAGGCTGGCGTAGTACAGGGTGATGAAGGTGCCGATGGTGCCGAAGCCGATCGAGCCCAGCGCGAGCCCCAGCCCGTTGGGAGCGATCTGCCAGAGCACCCGGCGAAACGGCAGCCGCTCGCCGGGAACGATGGGCGCCGGCGGCCGGTTCCAGGCCAGGCCCAGGGCGCCGACGCCCAGCAGGGTGATCGAGGCACCCATGCTCCACAGGCCCAGCTCAGCGACCATCAACACCCCGAGCGGTGCGCCGATCGCCACTGCGCCATAGGCGGCGATGCCGTTCCAGGAAATCACCCGCGCGGTGTTTTCCGCTCCGACACGGCCGATGCCCCAGCTGATCGCGCCGGTGCCCACCAGGCCCTGCGAAATGCCCAGCACCACGCGGCCGGCGAGCAGCAGGCCCAGGCTGGCGGACGGCCAGGCCTGGATCGAGGTGGATATCAGCGTAAGGATGCCGCTCAGGGTGCAGCCGACGAGGCCGAACGTCACCGCCTTCTTCGCGCCCAGGCGGTCGGCCGTGGCGCCGGCCAGCGGTCGGGAGAGCAGGGTGGCGAGGTACTGGCTGCTTATCACCACGCCCGCCAGCACCGAGCCATATGCCAGGTCGTCGTGTACGTAGCCAGGCAGAACGGCCAGTGGAATGCCGATGCTGAGGAAGGCGATGAAGGTGAAGAAGACGATGCTGATGATTTGCAGCGTGATCGGTGGAGAAGGCTGCGCAGGCGGGCTCATGGACACTCGAAGCGGTGGCAGAACAGGTTCGCCATGATCGCCTGTCCCCGGTAATTAAGAAAGCTAGCTAAGCAATTCACTCGTCGTCCAGCAGCAGCCCGATCCGCTTGCGCTTTGGCAGGCGCCCCACCACAAGTTGGTGGGAACGGCGCAGCAGGAGGGATAGTTCGGCATCGCCCAGCGGGAAGGGCGGCGCCATGGCGATCCAGTGGGCCCGGGCCAGATAGGGCGCCGGATGAATGCCGGGACGGTCGCAGAAGCCGAGGAACAGGTCGGCGTCGACCTTGAAGGCGAGGCGTTCGCCGAGGAAATCGGCGATGGCGAACATCTTGTTGCCGGCGACCGAGAACACCCGGTTATGGCCCCACTTGAGGTCCTCCCGGGCGCCCGGCAACTGCAGGCAGAAGGCGGCGACGGCATCCGGTGACATGTTCCGTTCTCCTCTCTTTGGTGCGATTGGGTCGGCTCGACAGCACGCATCTCACGACGGATCATGGCTGACCTTCAACCCCGTGCAGCAGGAAATTCCATGTCCCTCTCCATGTATCAGGCCTCCGTCCCGGTGTTCGTGCGCATGTTCGGCAACCTGTCGGCGATCCTCGACAAGGCCGCGGCCTTTGCCGAAGCGAAGAAGATCGACCCCTCCGTGCTGGTCAATGCGCGTCTGGCGGTCGACATGCTGCCGCTATCGAAACAGGTCCAGATCGCCAGCGATGCGGCCAAGGGCGCCGGCGCCCGCCTGACCGGCAGCGATGTTCCGAGCTTCGCGGACACCGAAACCACCTTTCCCGAATTGCAGGCGCGCATCGCCAAGACCGTGGACTTTCTCAAGGGCCTGGATGCCGCGCAGTTCGACGGCAGCGAGTCGAAGGAGATCGTGCTCACGCTGGCGAAGGGCGAGGTGACGTTCACGGGCGATGCCTACCTGCTGAACTTCGTGCTGCCTAACTTCTATTTCCACATGACCACCGCCTACGCGATCCTCCGCCACAACGGCCTCGACCTGGGCAAGATGGACTACCTGGGCGCTCTCTGATCGGTCCTCTGGTCCGATCCGTGCATCGTTCCCGCGACCCGGCGCCCCTGTGCGTCCGGGGCTCGCGGAAATGCACGGGAGGGGAGCATGTCAGGGCGTTTTTTCACAGTGTTCTTGGCGACCATGCTCAGCGCGCTGCCGATTGCAGGGCATGCCGCTCCCAGTTGGGGCGTCGGTCTGCACCGGCTGACGCTGGAGGACCCGGTCGACCACCAGCCGATGAGCGCCGTCGCGTTCTATCCGTCCTGGGTCAAGCGCGGCGACACGCATATCGACCTGTTCCGCATCGCTGGCCGCGAAGACACGCCGCCGGCGCCGGGCCGCTTCCCGCTGATCGTGCTGTCCCATGGCAATGGCGGCTCGCCCCTGGCGCATCATGACCTGGCGACCGCGCTGGCGCATCGCGGCTTCATCGTGCTGGCGGTGCAGCATCCCGGTGACAACGTCGACGACCAGAGCCGCATCGGCCGCTTCAGCAACCTCTATGGCCGCCCGATGCAACTCTCTGCGGCGATCGACGCAGTCGGCCAGGACAAACTGCTCGGAGAGGAAGTCGACAGCCGCCAGGTCGGGGTGATCGGCTACTCGGCGGGCGGGGAGTCGGCGTTGATCCTGGCCGGCGGCCATCCCGAACTCCAGCACCTTCGCCAGTACTGTGAAAAACAGCCGGACGACGCCGAAGCCTGTGAGCGCGCGGCGAGCCTGGCGATCGACGATGACGTGGTGGAAGCCGCGCCAGATTCGCGGGTGCGTTCGCTCCTGCTGCTGGCGCCGCTCGGCCTGATGTTCGGGCGCCAGGACCTGGCCGACGTCCAGGTGCCCGTGCTGCTCTACGCCGGCGCCGAGGACCACCTGCTGCTGCCGGCGGAAAACGCCGCGGCGCTGGCGCGGCGTCTGCCGGGACCTGCCGATTACCGTGTGGTGTCGGGTGCCGGGCATTTCGTCTTCATGGCGCCCTGTTCGGCGGAGATGCGCGAGGCCGCGCCACAGCTCTGCGACGACGGCGAAGGGGTCGATCGCATGGCCGTCCACGACAGCCTCAACAGTGAGGCCGTGCGCTTCTTCAGCCAAACGCTGACGGCCCCCCAGACCGCCGCGCAGTTGTAGCGCTGCTAGCGTGGGACCGCGGCGATCCGCCCGGCCCGCCACCGGCCGCGCTAACCGCCCATAGAGGCCGTGCTGCGAGGAGCGTGCGGCGGCGCTTGAGCCGCCGCGCTTCCAAGCCTTCATGCAACTGCCCCGGGACCTATGCGACAATATGCACAAATCTGGCATGACCCCCCGCATTTGTTGCCCCACAGCTCGGCCATAGCGTGCAGGTGCTGCTCACGATCTGTGCCCGCTGTCGTCTATCGACCGACTCCAGCAACTCTCAAGTTACTGATAGGTAAACCTCTTGATCTCCACCGCAAACATCACCATGCAGTTCGGCGCCAAGCCGCTGTTCGAAAACGTGTCCGTCAAGTTCAACAACGGCAACCGCTACGGCCTGATCGGCGCCAACGGCTGTGGCAAGTCGACTTTCATGAAGATCCTCGGTGGTGACCTGGAGCCGTCCGGTGGGCAGGTGATGCTCGAGCCGAACGTGCGCCTCGGTAAGCTGCGCCAGGACCAGTTCGCCTACGAAGAATTCAACGTGATCGACACCGTGATCATGGGTCACGAAGAGCTGTGGAAGGTCAAGGCCGAGCGCGACCGCATCTACTCGCTGCCGGAAATGAGCGAAGAAGACGGCATGAAGGTGGGCGAGCTCGAAGGCGAGTTCGCCGAGATGGACGGCTACACCGCCGAGTCCCGCGCGGGCGAGCTGTTGCTCGGCCTGGGCATTCCCCTGGAACAGCACTTCGGCCCGATGAGCGAAGTCGCCCCTGGCTGGAAGCTGCGCGTGCTGCTGGCCCAGGCGCTGTTCGCCGACCCGGACGTGCTGCTGCTCGACGAGCCGACCAACCACCTGGACATCAACACCATCCGCTGGCTGGAAAACATCCTCACGGCGCGTAACAGCACCATGATCATCATTTCCCACGACCGTCACTTCCTCAACTCGGTCTGCACCCACATGGCCGACCTGGATTACGGCGAGCTGCGCCTGTTCCCGGGCAACTACGATGAATACATGATGGCGTCCACCCAGGCCCGCGAGCAGCTGCTGGCCGACAACGCCAAGAAGAAGGCGCAGATCGCCGAGTTGCAGACCTTCGTCAGCCGCTTCTCGGCCAACGCCTCCAAGGCCAAGCAGGCCACCAGCCGCGCCAAGCAGATCGACAAGATCCAGCTGGCCGAGGTCAAGCCGTCGAGCCGCGTCAGCCCGTTCATCCGCTTCGACCAGACCAAGAAATTGCACCGCCAGGCGGTGACCCTCGAGAAGCTGTCCAAGGCCTTCGACGACAAGGTGCTGTTCAAGAACTTCAGCTTCCAGGTCGAAGCCGGCGAGCGCGTGGCCATCATCGGCCCCAACGGCATCGGCAAGACCACGCTGCTGCGTACCCTGGTTGGCGAGATGGCCCCGGACGCCGGCAGCGTGAAATGGACCGACAGCGCAGAGGTGGGCTACTACGCCCAGGATCACGCCCACGACTTCGAAGCCGACGAGACCCTGTTCGAGTGGATGGGGCAGTGGACCAGCGGCGAGCAGAACATCCGCGCCGCCCTGGGCCGCATGCTGTTCTCCTCCGATGAGATCCAGAAGTCGGTGAAGGTGCTCTCCGGCGGGGAACAGGGCCGCATGCTGTTCGGCAAGCTGGCCTGCCAGAAGCCCAACGTGCTGGTGATGGACGAACCGACCAACCACCTGGACATGGAGTCCATCGAGGCGCTCAACCTGGCGCTGGAGAATTACCCCGGCACGCTGATCTTCGTCAGCCACGACCGCGAGTTCGTCAGTTCCCTGGCCACGCGCATCATCGAGCTGTCGGACAACGGCGTGACCGACTTCAGCGGCACTTACGACGACTACCTGCGCAGCCAGGGCGTGATCGTCTGACGCCTCGCCGCCTCATGAAAAGCCCCGCCGATGCGGGGCTTTTTCGTTGCGGCGCGCTGCGGTCCGCTCATCTTCGGCGGTAGCGATCAACAGCGGTGATTGGTCTTTCGGCGGCCGCTCGTACAAGCTCGCAAGCGAAGCGCCTGAAAGACGCTCGCTATCGCCGTACTAGAGACGCTGTATTAGATGGCCTGCGTAGCGGGGGCTAGTCTTGCCTCGTACGGAACGACCGACCGTTGCCACCGGATGAGCGTCGAAGAATGGACCGCGAGCCCGTTCTGAGCCTCCCGGGGCCGCCGCTTCGTCGAGCCATTGCGGCGATAGACCGATCGCATACCCACACGCTGATTTCACTCATCGCTGCCCGGCATCCGGGGCCGGATGGAAAGCGGGATGAGTACCACCGAGGGATCACCCATGACGACCGAATCGAAATGCCCGTTCAACCACGCCGCGGGCGGTGGCACCACGAACCGTGACTGGTGGCCGAACCAGCTGAACCTGAAGATTCTTCACCAGCATTCGTCGCTGTCCGATCCGATGGGTGAGGATTTCGACTACGCCACGGCGTTCAGGAGCCTCGACTTCGAGGCGGTGAAGGCCGACCTGCGGGCGCTGATGACCGACTCGCAGGACTGGTGGCCAGCGGACTTCGGCCACTACGGCCCGTTGTTCATCCGCATGGCCTGGCACAGCGCCGGCACCTACCGCACCGGCGATGGCCGCGGTGGCGCCGGTGCCGGCCAGCAGCGTTTCGCACCCCTCAACAGCTGGCCGGACAACGTCAGCCTGGACAAGGCGCGCCGGCTGATCTGGCCGGTGAAGCAGAAGTATGGGCGCAACATCTCCTGGGCCGACCTGATCGTCCTCACCGGCAACGTCGCCCTGGAGTCCATGGGCTTCAAGACCTTCGGCTACTCCGGCGGCCGCGCGGATGTCTGGGAGCCGGACGAAGACGTGTATTGGGGCACGGAGACCACCTGGCTGGGCGGTGACAACCGCTACGGCAAGGGCGCCAAGGACATGCAGCCGCCGGGCGAGGGCGACCTGGTCGCCGAGCCAGAAAAACACGGCGAGGAAGAAAGCCGCACCAACCAGGGCGAGCGCCATCTGGAAAACCCGCTCGCCGCCGTGCAGATGGGCCTGATCTACGTGAACCCGGAAGGTCCCGAAGGCAACCCCGACCCGGTCGCTTCGGCGAAGGACATTCGCGAAACCTTCGGTCGCATGGCGATGAACGACGAGGAAACCGTAGCGCTCATCGCCGGCGGCCACGCCTTCGGCAAGACCCACGGCGCCGGCCCTGCGGACAACGTCGGCGCCGAGCCCGAGGCGGCCGACCTGGAAGAACAGGGCCTGGGCTGGAAAAGCACCTTCGGAACCGGCAAGGGTGGCGACACCATCACCAGCGGCCTGGAAGTCACCTGGACCTCTACGCCCACCCGCTGGAGCAACGAGTACCTGGAAAACCTCTTTGGCTTCGACTGGGAACTGACCAGGAGCCCGGCCGGCGCCCATCAATGGCAGCCGAAGAACGGCGCGGGTGCCGGCAAGATTCCCGATGCCCACGATCCGAGCAAGCGCCGCGCGCCGAGCATGCTGACCTCCGACCTGGCGCTGCGCTTCGACCCGGCCTACGAGAAGATTGCCCGACGCTTCTTGGAAAACCCGGATCAGCTCAGCGATGCCTTCGCCCGCGCCTGGTTCAAGCTGACTCACCGCGACATGGGCCCGCTGGCGCGCTATCTCGGGCCGGAGATGCCCACCGAGGAACTGCTCTGGCAGGACCCGATTCCGGCCCTCGATCACCCCCTGGTGGACCAAGCCGACATCGATGCCTTGAAAGCCCGGATCCTCGCCTCCGGATTGACGGTGTCGCAGCTGGTTTCCACCGCCTGGGCGGCGGCGTCCACCTTCCGCGGGTCCGACAAGCGCGGCGGTGCCAACGGCGGACGCCTGCGCCTGGCTCCGCAGAAGTTCTGGCAGGCCAACCAGCCCGAGCAACTGGCGAAGGTGCTGTCCACCCTCGAGGGTATCCAGCAGGCGTTCAATGCCGCGCAGTCCGGCGGCAAGAAGGTGTCCCTCGCCGACCTGATCGTGCTGGCGGGCGGCGTCGGTGTCGAGCAGGCGGCGAAGAACGCCGGTCATGCGGTAACAGTGCCGTTCACGCCGGGGCGGATGGATGCCTCGCAGGAGCAGACCGACGTCGAGTCGTTCGGCTTCCTCGAGCCGATCGCCGATGGCTTCCGCAACTACCTCAAGGGCCATTACAAGGTGTCGGCCGAGGCGCTGCTGGTGGACAAGGCGCAACTGCTGACGCTCACCGGGCCGGAAATGACGGTACTGGTCGGCGGTCTTCGCGTGCTGAACACCAACGTCGGGCAGACCGCCCACGGCGTGTTCACCCAGCGCCCGGAGACCCTGAGCAACGACTTCTTCACCCATCTGCTGGACATGGGCGTGAAATGGCGCGCGCTGTCACCCGCGAAAGACCTGTTCGAAGGCCGCGATCGCAAGACCGGCGCGGTCAAGTGGACCGGCAGCCGTGTCGATCTGGTGTTCGGCTCGCACGCGCAGCTGCGCGCCATCGCGGAGGTCTACGCCAGCGCCGACGCGCAGGAGAAATTCGTCCGGGATTTCGTCGCGGCCTGGACCAAGGTGATGAACCTCGACCGTTTCGACCTGGCCTGAGCTGGCGTTCGGCTGTAGCGAGCCCCGGCCTGAGCGATCAGGTCGGGGCTTCTCTTTGCGGGCTTCAGCGCAGGTGGGCGAGTTGTGAACCGGGCGATTCCAGTTCGCGATCCTTTCCAGCCGAGGGGCGGATCGTTCTGCCGGCGGGTTTTGCGTTCAGTGGTGCGCGAGGTTTTGCCTAACCCACTGCCCGGCGGTGGTCACCGGAATCGACTGTCGCGCGTTGAACGTGTCCGCCTTGGGCCATGCCACGCCTCTGCCTTGGGCGAACACGGCGCGGTACTTCTTGATGGGATGCGTCGGGTCCTTCTCCAGTTCCTGGAGCAGGTACGGAACGGTCCAGACGTTACGCTTGAACGGCCGGCCCAGCGCACGCTCGAGAAGGCTCGCGACCTCGCCGTACGTCACGGTATCTCCCGCGAGGTAGAGGATCTCGTTACGCCAGCGAGGTTCGTAGAACACGATTTCCGCAGTCAGTACGCCGATGTCGTCCGGAGTGGTGAGCGTCACGCTGTTATCGAGGCTGCCCAGGGCGTTCAGGGTATCGTTTTCGAAGTCGACCACCCCGAACATGGGCTCGAAAAGGAAGCTGGTGAACATGCCGGTCGAGATGATCACCCATTCGGTTTTGTCCTGGGCGCGAAGCAACTCGCGCACATCGAGCTGGGCATCGAACAGATCCTGCGGACTACCGCGGCCGATCACGTCGTAGTCGACGCCGAACTGCCAGGGGAAGTAGCGCTTCACGCCCGACCTGAGGGCCGCCGTCGCCAGCTTCATGGGCGTTTCCGCACCCGCGACCATGCCTGCGCAGCCTATTACCGTGTCGAACCGCGCGAACACTTCGGCAAGCTGATCGATCGAATCATTCACCAGGTCCGCGACGACCATCTGGATGCCGAGGCCTCGAAGCTCGTCGATTTCCGCCTTCTTCGCAGGCGCCTGGGTGTTGATGGTCGAGTCCCGGAGCAGGACGCTGATTCGGCCGCCGGGCGCGCGTTTCGCGACTCGCGCCAGGTTGCGCAATACCGGAAGGCCAAGTTCGCCCGCGCCCAGGACGAGAATCGATTGAGGGGAGAGCGGGGTCGCTTCGGTCATGATTAATCCTGATCAAGTTGCCTATAACATGGGCAAATGCTTTCACGATCCGTCGGCGCCCGTAAGAAGGCACACGTGTGATACCAGGGGGAAAAATGGCTGATCGGGAAACGCTGAACCGGGCAGAGATCGTCTGCCAGGCGCTTAGCGAGGATGATGATGGCGTCAGGCGAGAGGTCCTCGCCCACGCCGGTAGCCGCTGGTCGCTGGGCATCCTGCATGCCCTGGGGGTGTATGGAAAGATGCGCCATGCCGAGATAAAAAGGCAGATGACGGGCGTGACTCAGCGAATGCTGACGAAGACCCTGCGTTCGATGGAGAGAGACGGCCTTCTGACGCGACAGGAGTTCAGCGAGATTCCCCCACGCGTCGAATACGAGCTGACAGCGCTGGGGATGGCGCTGTTGATCCGCATGTCGCCGATTTGGGCCTGGGTCGTCGAGAACGTCGAGGACGTGCGCAAGGCGCGTCGTAGTTTCGATAGCCAGGAGGGCAAAAGGCCGTCGTGGCAGACACCCACGCCGCTCCCGGTGGATCAGGAATCGTCCGGGTAATCGTCGCGCGAGGACCTTGGCCGTGCATACCGGCGAGGTAAGCCGCACGCACGGCGCCGCCCGTTCACCACCACGGGAGCCGGATCTGCATCGCCCGAGCGTAAGCCCGTTGGCCACCGATCTCAGGTGGCAACGCAACGGGGCGACATCGGAAGACGGCGGTCAGAAGGACGAAAGGGCGCCGGCAGAACTGAGTCGGGTCATCGCCAGTTCCGCGCGGATTTCATCGACGACCTGCTGTGCGCCCGAAGGGGTGTCCAGTTTGAAGAGCGGAATCCCGGTTACCACCAGATGCGTCATGTCGTCGGTAGCGTCGTAAATCCTCACGCTGAAGCTGTCGCGTTCCAGCGTGCACTTGCAATTAAGGGGGGTGAACGACGATTCGATCAAGGTTCTCGCGGCCTCGAACCGTGTGGGCATGGATCAACTCCGACAACGCAACGGGAAAGCGCCCAGGCGCTTCGTTCAAGTCGGCATCATAAAGGCAAAAAGTGCGTTCACCCAATGGGCTTGTCCTGCGATTTCCGCTCGCCCAGTGACTGTTCGAGTGTGTCGCGTTCGCGGCGCAAGTCTGCCAGCACGGTTTCCAGCAGGCTGATGTTGCGGAACTGCTGCACGGTGAGCGTCCGGCTCAGCAATCGGTTATTGCCCAAGATCGGCGCGATGATCTCGATATGGTCATTGTCTCGTTGATCGATGAACAGATCGGGGTTACGCAGGCTGAAACTGCTGTAGGGCATGGGGCGCTCGGTATATCTAGTTTTGTAGGACGGTCGACACTGTACAAAATTGATGGGCGCAGGGCGAATGGGTTCTGTCCATTCGTCGAGTGGCAGGTGTCGAAACACTTGAGGCGGCCTGCCAGCCGCTCTATGGCCAGGGTTTGACCCGCTGGTCAGGCGTTCGGCGCGGTAGTCGGCAGTGCGCTATACCAGTCACTAGCGCTTGCGGTCCGGTTGGAGGCGCTGCACCCACACCGTCGAATGTCTTCGAGGGAGATGCCATGAACTGCCTGATCTGCAATGCCGACGCCCATGAGTTCCACAACGGATTCGACGGGATCGAATGCGAATGCCATCACTGCGGGCATTACGCCATCACCGATGTGCTGCTGAAAATGCGCCACGGACGTCACTTCGACGTGTTCGATACACGCGTGCTGCTTGCCGTGCTGCGCGGCGAGCATCCCCACGCCGTGCCCGTCATCACCGAGGCGAACGTCTACTGGCAACGCCTGCTGGCCTGAGCAGCACGGGGCGTCGGAACCGTCGGTTGTTCCCGAAGGTCTTTTCCCCAACGGGCAGCGATTGCCCGAATCACCGCGGAGTCGTCCGCGTCTGACCGAGGGGAACAGCCGATATGGATATTTTCGAAGCACTGCGCCAGAGCCACGACCGCCAGCGTGAATTCGCCACGGCGGTGATCGCCACGCACGGCGACACGCCCGATCGCGCCGAAACCTATCAACAACTGAAAAGCGAGCTGGTGGCCCATGAGCGCGCCGAGGAGCGGCATTTCTACATTCCGCTGATGGAGTACGACAATGGCGTGGACCTTTCCCGGCACGCGATTTCCGAGCACCACGAGATGGACGAGATGATGGAAGAGCTCGAGGCCACCGATCCCTCGAGCCCGGCCTGGCTGCCGCTCGCCAAGAAGCTCAAGGAAAAGGTTTTCCATCACCTCGAAGAGGAAGAGCACAAGTTCTTCCAGATGGCGGGCAAGCTGCTTTCCGAGCAGCAGAAGACCTCGTTGACCAAACCGTACTTCGAGGATTACGAGGCCAGCCTGGCCGAGGAGGCCTGATCCATGCGGCGATCAGGTTCGACCGCCGCGAACGTTGCCTGACCAACGACCTCGAATCCCGAAGATACCCATCACGCAGCGAGGTAACCATGAACGACAACGAACTGGATCACAGCCAATCGAAAACCCCCTATGACGAGCCGGATGTGACCATGGTCGACGGCGGCGATAAGGAAACCGGCGAAGACCCGGATTTCGACGATGTCGAATCCGACTCCGCCGGTACCTACGACAGGGAAGGGTGAGCCCCCACGAGGCGAACGAAAAAGCCCGGCCGATGCCGGGCTTTTTCGTGCGCAGCGGCGGGTTCCGCCTGATTTGTTTACGTGCGAAAAGTTGACAGATCGACGCTGCGTGCCGCGCTGCCTAAGGTTTGGCAAACGAACCAAGCCGAAAATGGAGCACGAAGATGCTGTCGATCGAACTGATGCTGGAAAACCTCGAGGCCAGCCTGGCTGTGCTGGCGTTCATGGGCGCCCTGGCCTGGCTGGCCTACGCGCCGAGCGGGTCGCGCTCCCTGCGCGGCTGATTCAGCGGTACAGCCAGCGCTCCAAGTCATCCAGGTTGGCCACCACGATCTGCTGCGCCGCTGCTTTGGCCTGAACCTTCGTGGGGTCGATCTGGTAGCGCTGCAGCACGTACTGCACCAGCGCGCCACGGCTGGGAACGGCCAGTCGGCCGTCCTGCATGCCGTAGTCGGCTTCGATGATCGCCTTCTGTTCCGCGGACAGCCGCGGGTCGGCGGTGAGGATCACGTCCAGCTCGGTATTCCAGCCTTCGTCCTGTTCGCGACCGTGCTCCGAGGGGGCGAAATGTTCCGGCTCGCCACGGAAACGGCTGAGCACGAAATCCCGGTAATCGCGGTTCTTCTCGCAATAGGCACGCACGTGCCAGCGCATGCCGGTGTAGACCAGCGTGTGCGGGCTGATCACGCGGAACTCCGGCTCGGGCGTGCTCAGCGAGACGTACTCGGTCTCCAGGCGCAGCCCCTCGCGGCAGGCCTGCAGGATCGGTCGCAGGACTTCCGGGCGGATGCTCCGATCCGGCACCTGCAGCACTTCGGTATGGGCGTAGGCGAGGGCCAGGCCCTCGATGTGGGGTGCCCGTTCGCGGTTGCGATCGAGCAGGTGCAGGTAAGCGCTGGCGCTGCCGTCGATGAACAGCGGGGCGAAGCCGGGCGCCGGTTTGTAGCCCTTCAGGCGCTTGTCGTAGACGAGGTTTTCCGGGGCGTGCTCGCCGAGGTAGGCGTTGATGTCCTTCGACGCCTGCTGGCGGCTGATTCCGAAGCTCTGCATCAGGTGCCCGGTGGTGAGCCGGCCTTCCCACCAGGCGACGGTTTCGATCAGCCGGTAGCGCTGCGCCAGGTCCCAGCGGACTTGTTCGATGGATCGCTTCATACACCTCCCATCCGTGCGAAAACTTTACACGCTACCGACCAGCCGATGGACGTGTCGCCTGAAGCTACATATCTTGTCCCGGTCGATCAAGCGGCGTGACCGCCGCAGTGAGGAGAAGCAACGATGCAAGCGAACCTGATCTGGGCCTTAGTCGGCGCGGCCGTCCTGTTGATAGCCGGGCTGGCGGCGGCGTTGGCGATCGTCGGCGGACGTCTGCGCGGGCTGACCGCGCAGCTGGCGGAGGGGCGCCGGCAGCTGGATGCGCAACAGAGCATGGATACCCAGCGCATGCTGGAAAGCATGGAGCTGCAATCGGCGGTGCGCGCGGAAAAGGCCCATGTCGAGCAGTTGCAGCGCCAGTTGGCGTTCTCCCGCGAGGAAACCGAGGGCCTGCGCAGCCGCCAGTTGCTGGAACAGCGCCGCCAGGAAGAACTTGCCGGCCAGGCGGAAGCGGCCAAGGCACAGAGCCAGCAGCTCGGCCTGCAGCTCGATGAACTGCGCCAGACCCATGCGCGCCTGGAACTGGCCAACCAGAACCTGCAGGAGCGCTTCGCCACGCTCAGCCGCGAGCACGCCACGCTGGCCTCGACCCTGGAGCAGAAACAGCAGCATTTCAGCGAGCAGCAGCAGTTGCTCAAGGACAGCCGCGAGCAGCTCAAGCTGGAGTTCGAGCAGCTTGCCGGGCAGATCTTCGAGGCCAAGGGCCAGGCCTTCGCGCAGACCAGCCAGCAATCGCTGGATGCGCTGCTCAAACCGTTCCGTGAGCAGATCGAAGGCTTCCGCGCCAAGGTCGAGGACATCCACCACAAAGACACCCAGCAGCAGGCGACCCTGGCGCAGCAGATCGTTCAGCTCAACGAGCTGAACCGGCAGATCACCCAGGAAGCCCAGGACCTGACGACCGCGTTGAAAGGGCAGAAGAAGACCCAGGGCAACTGGGGCGAGCTGATTCTGGAAAACGTGCTGGAGCGTTCCGGGCTGATCGAGGGGCGCGACTTCAAACGCGAGGCCAGCTTCACCACCGAGGAGGGCCGCAAGCGCCCGGACGTGCTGGTCTACCTGCCGCAGAACAAGCACCTGATCATCGACGCCAAGGTCTCGCTGAATGCCTACACGCGTTACATCAACGCCGAGGACGAAGCCGAACGGCGCCTCGCGCTGGTCGAGCACGTCGGCGCCATCGGGGCGCGGATCAAGGAACTCGCCGACCGCCATTACTTCAGCCTGCCGGGGCTTAACACGCCGGAGATGGTGTTCATGTTCATCCCCATCGAGTCGGCCTTCGTCGAAGCCTTGAAGGCGGACGAGACGCTGTTCCAGCGCGCCATCGAACGCAACGTGCTGGTGGCCACGCCGACCACGCTGCTGACCAGCCTGAACATCGTCCGTCAGCTGTGGCGTTTCGAGGAACAGAACAAGCACACCGCCGAACTCGCCGACCGCGCGGGCAAGGTCTACGACAAGCTGCGCACCTTCCTCGGCAGCATGGACACTGTGGGCAGCAGCCTGGAAAAGGCCCAGGACGCCTATCGGCGCGCCTGCGATCAGCTGATCAGCGGCAAGGGCAACCTGGTCAAACAGGTCAACGATTTCCGCCAGCTGGGCGTGGCGGTGAAGGGCGAGATGGCCGAAGCCTGGGTGGATCGAGCGGAACTCGAACTGGGGCTGATCGATGGCGAACGCATCGAGTAAGGCGAGCGTCGGGCAGGGTCGGTGCGCGCGGCGCACCCTACGGGCATCGAGCCTTTGTAGGGTGCGCCATGCGCACCGTCGGTCTGCACTTGGATGCGGGGGGTATGGATGGGGCTGCCGGGCAAGGGTCGGGGCGGGTAGGCCGATCCGGTATAGCCGGCGCGCGCGGCGCACCCTACGGGCATCGAGCCTTTGTAGGGTGCGCTATACGCACAGGGGACACGGTTAGACGCGGAAGCGCGTCACCAGGCCGTTCAGGTCGATGGCCAGGCGCGAAAGCTCCTGGCTGGCGGCGTTCGTCTGGTTGGCGCCGGCAGAGGTCTGCACGGCCAGGTCGCGGATGTTCACCAGGTTGCGGTCGACTTCGCGGGCCACCTGGGCCTGTTCCTCCGAGGCGCTGGCGATCACCAAGTTGCGCTCGGTGATGTGGCTGATGGCCTCGGTGATCTGCTGCAGCGCGGCACCGGCGGCGCGGGCCAGCTCCAGGGTGGAGTGGGCGCGTTCGTTGCTGGTCTGCATCGAGCTCATGGCCTGATCGGTACCCTGCTGGATACCGTTGATCATCTGCTCGATTTCCTGGGTCGACTGCTGGGTGCGATGCGCCAGGGCGCGTACCTCGTCGGCGACCACGGCGAAGCCACGCCCGGCGTCGCCGGCGCGGGCCGCTTCGATGGCGGCGTTGAGAGCCAGCAGGTTGGTCTGCTCGGCGATCGAGCGGATCACGTCGAGTACGGTACTGATGTGGCGAACCTTATCCGCCAACTGCTCGACCTGCTGCGCGGTGCCGGTGACGTCTTCGGCCAGGTTGCTGATCGAGTCGACGGTCTTGTTCACCTGCTCCTGGCCCAGGCGGGCGGTGCGGTCGGAGTCGCGCGAGGCTTCCGAGGTGGCCACGGCGTTGCGCGCCACTTCGTCCACGGCGGTGGTCATCTCGTTGACCGCGGTCGCGGCCTGCTCGATTTCCTGGTTCTGCTGGTGCAGGCCCTTGCTCGAATCCTCGGTGACCGCGTTCAGCTCCTCGGCGGCCGAGGCCAGCTGGGTGGAGGAGTCGGCGATGCCCTGGATGGTGCGCTTGAGGCTTTCCTGCATGCTGTGCAGCGAGCCTAGCAACTGCGCGGGCTCGTCGCCGCCACCGACCGCGATGGTGTGGGTCAGGTCGCCCGATGCCACGGTCTCGGCGACTTTCACCGCCTGATTGAGCGGCGTGACGATGCTGCGCGTCAGCAGCATGGCGAGCAGGCCGGTCAGCCCCGCGGCGACCAGCATGAACACGATCACGCCGGTGATCGCATTGTTGAATTCCTGCTCGGCCCGGGCTGCGGCTGCATTGCCATCGGCCTGGTTTATCTCGATCAGCTTCTCGAACTCGGCGCCGAGATTGTCGGAGAGGGTTTTGTAGTCCGCCATCAGCAGGGCGCGCATGTCGTCGATGCGATCCTGGCTGGACAGCTGGACGAGTTGCTGGTTGATTCGCGCGTACCCCGCCAGGGCGGTTTTCACGGATTGGTACTGGGCGCGCTCGGTATCACTGGAAATCAACGCCTCGTACTTATTCTGGGCATCCTTGAGCTGGCCCAGGAGCACATTGAGACGTTCGATCGTGTTGCTCAGTACAGCGGCTTCGCGATCGACCACGATCCGGTAGGAGGTGATGCGGACGCGCAACATCTTCTCGTTGAGAACGCCTAGCGCGCGGAAGCTGGGCAGGCCGTTCTCCACCACCTTCACGGTCGCCGCGCGGATGATGCGCATCTCGTACAGGGAGAAGAGGCCAAGGAGCACGACCAGCAGTGCGACCATGGAAAAACTGAGTATTGCCCTCGGTGCGATCTTGAGACGCCGAAGAAACATGGGGAGAACCTCAAAGTACTAAGCCGTTTGTTTTTTTGATGCACCGTTTGGCGCAGGCATCGACAGATCGTTTATCGGCATGCGGCGCAGGAGCATGAGCCCATTTTTGGCGGGTTTTGCTTCTTTCGAGTGGGGCGAGTGGGGCGTTTTTCAGCGCTGTTCGGCGGGCGCCAAACGAAGCGCTCTAGGACGAGGGCACGCGCCGAAACGGGCGTTTCACTCGCGGTAGAAAACCTGCACCAGGTGATAGCCGAATTGTGACTTCACCGGGCCGTGGACGGTGCGCAGCGGCTTCTTGAAGATCACCTGGTCGATGCTGCGCACCATTTGCCCCGGGCGTACTTCGCCGAGGTCTCCGCCGCGCTTGCCGGACGGGCAGATCGAGTGCTTGCGCGCCAGCACGTCGAAGGCTTCGCCGCCGTCCAGGCGCTTTTTCAGTTGCGCGGCTTCGGCCTCGGTCTTGACCAGGATATGGCGGGCCATGGCTTTTGGCATGAAGGACTCCTGCGATAGATTGACGGCGATTGTGCCCGAGCGTCCGGGCTTCATACAGCCGAACAGCCGCGGAGCGAGCCCAATGGATATCCAATCGATGCTGAGAGTCCTTGCCGTACAGGATGGCTCGGACCTCTACCTGTCCACCGGTGCGCCGCCCTGCGCCAAGTTCAACGGCGTGCTCAAGCCGCTGTCGGCCGAGCCGTTGCGCGCGGGCGAGGTGGCGGCCATCGCCGCGTCGGTGATGGATGCCGAGCAGCGTGCCGAGTTCGAGCGCGAGCTGGAAATGAACCTGGCGATCTCGCTGCCGCAGATCGGCCGGTTTCGCATCAACATCTTTCGCCAGCGCAACGAGGTGTCCATCGTCGCGCGCAACATCAAGCTGGACATCCCCAAGTTCGAGGACCTCAAGCTGCCCGAAGTGCTGCTCAAAGTGGTGATGGAGAAGCGCGGCCTGGTGCTGTTCGTCGGAGGCACCGGCTCGGGCAAGTCGACCTCGCTGGCGGCGCTGATCGATTACCGCAACCGCAACAGCGGCGGTCACATCATCACCATCGAGGACCCGGTGGAGTACGTACACCGGCACAAGAAATCGATCATCAACCAGCGCGAGGTCGGCGTGGACACGCGCAGCTTCCACGCCGCGCTGAAGAACACCCTGCGCCAGGCGCCGGACGTGATCCTGATCGGCGAGATCCGCGACCGCGAGACCATGGAGCACGCGCTGGCCTTCGCCGACACCGGGCACCTGGCGATCTCCACGCTGCACGCCAACAACGCCAACCAGGCGCTGGACCGGATCATCAATTTCTTCCCGGAAGAGCGCCGCCCGCAGTTGCTCAACGACCTGGGCAACAACCTCAAGGCCTTCGTCTCCCAGCGCCTGGTCAAGACCCGCGAAGGCAAGCGCCGCGCTGCGGTGGAAGTGCTGCTGGGCACGGCGACCGTGAGCGACATGATCAAGCGCAGCGATTTCAGCTCGATCAAGGAAATCATGGAGAAATCCAGAACCCTCGGCATGCAGACCTTCGACCAGGCGCTGTTC
>NZ_DEYR01000046.1:0-153 GCF_002364635.1 Pseudomonas sp. UBA3153 | reverse complement strand
ACCTTCGACCAGGCGCTGTTCGATCTGGTGGTGGAGGGCGCGATCGACGAGGACGAGGCGGTGAAGAACGCCGACTCGGCGAACAACCTGCGGCTGAAACTGAAGCTGCAAGTGGAGGGCGGCGCGCCGGCGCCCGCTCCGGTCGCCGCGCCG
>NZ_DEYR01000055.1:0-42724 GCF_002364635.1 Pseudomonas sp. UBA3153 | reverse complement strand
CCCAGCGCACGCCGGCGTCGCGCAGCCAGTCGCGCAGCAGCGGCAGGTCTTCGGCCTCGATGCCGGCGCGCCGCGCGATGGCCGGTTGCTCCAGCCAGGCCAGCACGTCCTCAGCGGCGAAGCGGCTTTCCGGCAGCGCGAGCAGTTCGAGGAAGGCTTCCAGCAGCGGCAGCTCGGCGCGCAGGCTGCGGTCGGCGAGGCTGAACGGAATGCGCGGGGAGGCCTGCCGCGACGCGCCGGTGCGCGAGGCGAACACCGCCTCGACGTAGGGCGCGTAGCGTTCGATGTCCGGGGTCAGCACCACCACCTGGTCCGGCGTCAGGCCGGGGTCGGCGGCGAAGCGCGCGAGCAACTGGTCGTGGAGGATTTCCACTTCGCGCAGCGGCGAATGGGCGACGTGCAGCTCCAGCGAACGGTCGTCCGCGCGCAGCGCGATGCGCTCGTCGGCCTGGCGCGTACGCAGGCGCAGGATGTCGTGCTGCAAAGCGTGCAGCAGGCTGTCGTCGACGAGATCGGCGTCTTCCGAATAGAGCCCGGTCTCCTGGCTGCCGTCGGCCGACGCCAGGCTGAACAGGCTGTCGAAGAAGTCCCTCCCTTGCTTGCCGAGGCTGGCCAGCAGCGGGTGGCCGACATCCAGATACCATTCATCCGGGCTCAGCTCCGGCTGTTTCGCCAGCTCGCGGATGTCGCGGATATCGCCCCAGGCCTCGCGGCACGGGTTGAGGGCGAACAGCACCACCTCGGTGTGCCGGCCCAGGGCCTCGAGCACGCGCAGGTGATGCGGCGGCAGCGAACTGATGCCGAACACCAGCAGGCGCTCGGGCAGGTCGGCGAGGGGCGCGGGGTCGTACAGGCGTTGCAGCAGGTCGTCGAGCAGACGCGCACGGTGCGGGTGGCCGTCGGCGGTCAGCTCGCGCCAGAGCAGCGCCTGCCAGGCTTCGTCGGGGCCGAGGTCGCACAACGCGCCGCGCTCCCAGGCCGCCAGCCAGTCGTCGCGATAGAGCAGGTACTGGTCGAACACGTCGGCGATCTTCGCCGCCAGCGACAATCGCCGGCGTTCGTCGCCACCCTCGAGGTAACGCTGCAGGCGCTCGGCGCGCTGCAGGTTGGCCGGCTCGCAGAGCCAGTCGTAGAGACGCCAGGTCAGCGTCACCGTGGTGAACGCCGACTGTTCCGGCAACTGGCCGAGCACCTGGCGCGAGAGGTCCCAGACGAACGCCGCCGGCAGCTTTACCTCCAGTTGCATGGCGATGCCCTGCTCGCGCGCCAGTTGCAGCGTCAGCCAGCGCCCGATGCCCTGGCTCGGCACCACCACGCGCGCCGGCGCGAAGGGGTCGCGTTGCGGCTGGGCGAGCAGGCGCGTGGCCAGGGCGCCGAGGGTTTCCAGATCGGGAGCGTGGTAGAGGTTGAGCATGGATGCGCGGTCTGCCGGGGGAATGCCTAGGTTATCAGTTCACCGCCGGTTCACGTCGCCGCGAGCCGATCAGGCCTGCCGCTGCGCCAGCCGCTCCAGCAGTTCGATCTGCTGCGCCTGCATCGCCACCAGTTCGCGCCACTGGGTTTCGCGCAGGGCGTCGACCTTCTCGTGTAGCAGCATGATTTCCAGCTCGGCCTTGAGGTTGACCTCGTAGTCGTGCTCGGCGTTGATGCGGTCCTTCTCCGCCTGGCGGTTCTGCGACATCAGGATCAGCGGCGCCTGTATCGAGGCCAGCATCGACAGGAACAGGTTGAGCAGGATGTACGGATAGGCGTCGAAGGCAGCGTCGTAGCGGACCAGGATCAGCGAGTTGAGCCCGACCCAGACCACGATCAGCCCGATGAACGAGAGGATGAACGCCCAGGAACCGCCGAAACTGGCGATGGCATCCGCGGCGCGCTGGCCAAAGCTGGCGGCATCCTCCTCTTCCTGCGCGGTGTTGCGCGCGATCGGCGTGTGCCTGGCGAGGTGACGGGCAACGCGCTGGGCGTTTTCGTCGAGTTCGCCATAGGGCGCGCCGAGCAGGTTGCGGGCGACTTCTTCGTACTTGTGCTGCATGGTTTCCTCGCGGTGCAACGATGGGGGCGGTGCGGCGCCTGCGTCGAATTGCGCCGCGGCGTCACCTGCACGATCATGCGCCTCCGATCCCCGGAAGCGCAGCAGGAGCAACGACGAAATGGACGATCACAGCGCCCCAGACCACGAGATCCACACCCTGCTGCGCCAACTGGCCGAGCGCGGCGGCTCGGACATGTTCTTCAGCGTCGGCGCGCCGCCGCACCTGAAGGTCGACGGCAATTCCGTGGCGCTGGAAGCCCCGGTTCTTGGGCCCGGAGCGGTGCGCCAACTGGCCTACGCGCTGATGAATCCGGCGCAGGTCGCCGAGTTCGAGCGCGAGTTGGAGCTCAACCTGGCGGTGAGCGTGCCGCAGGTCGGGCGCTTCCGCGCCAACGTCTACCTGCAGCGCGGCGAGGTCGGCATGGTCGTGCGCCATGTGAAGAGCGATATCCCGGCGCTCGCCACGCTGGGCCTGCCTGCACCGCTGGAGCGCCTAGCGCTGTTCGACCGCGGCCTGATCCTGGTGGTCGGCGCGGCCGGTTCCGGCAAGTCGACCACTCTCGCCTCCCTGCTCGACCACCGCAACGCGCGCAAGGGCGGGCACATCCTCTGCATCGAGGACCCCATCGAGTTCATCCACTCGCACAAGCGCTCGCTGGTCGACCAGCGCGAGGTCGGACTGGACACCCACAGCTTCGCCGCCGCACTGCGCAACGTGCTGCGCGAAGCGCCGGACGTGATCATGCTCGGCGAGGTACGTGACGCCGAATGCATGCAGCACGCCCTGCATTACGCCGAGACCGGCCACCTGTGCGTCGCCACGCTGCACGCCACCAGCAGCCTCCAGGCGATCGAGCGGGTGGTGCACTTCTTCCCCGAGGGTGCGCGCAAGCAGGTCCTCGCCGACCTCTCGCAGAACCTCCTGGCGATCGTCGCCCAGCGCTTGATTCCTGGGCTGCGGCAGCGCCGCGTGCTGGCCGTGGAGCTGCTCCTGGCGACCCCGCACCTGCGCGACCTGATCAAGCGCGACGAACTGGGCGAACTCAGGGACGCCATCGGCAGCGCGCCGGAAAGCGGCCTGCAGACCTTCGACCAGCACCTCTTCGCGTTGCAGCAATCCGGGGCGATCAGTCTCGAACAGGCGCTGAAGAATGCCGAGTCGCGCACCGACCTTGCGCTGCGCATCCGCCTGGATGGCAACGCGCCGGACGCCGATGGACTCGGCGGCTGAGCCGGCACGGCATCCAACGCACTGAAACTTTCCTGTAATAATCGCCCCGCCGGCCGTGCCATGAAGCGAACCCGGGAGTCGTTATCCTGTCCACCCAAAGGTATCCGCCGCGCCTGCTCGCTCAGGCGACCCGGCATTTCCGACGCACATCGATCGCTAGGGAGGCCGTCTTATGCTGACCTTGCTCAATCTGCTTTCCGCCATCGCGTTGCTGGTGTGGGGCACGCACATCGTGCGTACCGGCATCCTGCGCGTGTTCGGCTCGCAGTTGCGGCGCATCCTCAGCCACAGCATCAACCGCCTTCCGCTGGCCTTCGCCGCCGGCATCGGCGTCACCGCATTGGTGCAGAGCAGCAACGCCACCGCCCTTCTGGCGACCTCGTTCGTCAGCCAGGGCCTGATGGCGCTGGCGCCGGCGCTGACCATCATGCTCGGCGCCGACGTCGGCACGGCGCTGATGGCCCGGGTACTGACCTTCGATCTGTCCTGGCTGTCGCCGCTGCTGATCTTCGCCGGTGTCCTGCTGTTCCTCTCGCGCAAGCAGACCCGGATCGGCCAGCTCGGCCGCGCCTTCATCGGCCTCGGCCTGATCATCCTGGCGCTGCAGCTGATCGTCGCCGCCGCCCTGCCGATCACCGAATCGCGCGGGATCAAGGTGCTGTTCGCCTCGCTCACCGGCGACCTGCTGCTGGACGCGATGGTCGGCGCGCTGCTGGCGATGGCCACCTACTCCAGCCTGGCCGCCGTTCTGCTTACCGCGACCCTGGCCAGCGCAGGCCTGATCAGCCTGCCGGTGGCGATCGGCCTGGTGATCGGCGCCAACATCGGCAGCGGCGTGCTGGCGTTCCTCAACAGCAGCATGCAATCCGCCGCCGGCCGCCGCGTGGCGCTGGGCAGCCTGCTCTACAAGCTGCTCGGCCTGCTGCTGGTGTCGCCGCTGCTGCACCCGCTGGTGAACTGGATGAACGAGCAGCAGACCTTCGAGGCGGCGAATCTGGTGATCGGTTTCCACCTGGTCTACAACACCCTGCGCTGCCTGCTGATGCTGCCCACGGTGCGCTGGATGGCGCGCCTGTGCACGCTGCTGCTGCCGGAAAAACACCTCGACAACGGCGTCGCCCGGCCGCGCCACCTGGACCGCAGCGCGCTGGAAACGCCGAGCCTGGCGCTGTCCAACGCGGTGCGCGAAACCCTGCGCATCGGCGACCTGGTGGACCACATGCTGGTCCGCCTGCAAGAGGTGCTGCAGCGTGACGAGCAGGCCTCGGGCCAGGAAATCCGCCGCCTCGACGACGACGTCGACGCCCTCTACAACGCAGTCAAGCTGTACCTGGCGCAGATCCCCCGCGAAGCCATGGCCGATGCGGACGCCCGGCGCTGGGCGGAAATCATCGAGCTGGCGGTGAACCTCGAACACGCCGGCGACACCATCGAGCATATGCTCGGCAAACTGCAGCATCACAAGACGGCGCGGCGCCATTCGTTCTCCGAAAAGGGCCTGGAAGAACTTAACGAGATGCACGAGCAGCTGCTGGCCAATCTGCGCCTGGGGCTTTCCGTGTTCCTCTCCGGCGACCGCCAGGGCGCCCGCCAACTGCTGCGCGAGAAGCGCCGCTTCCGCGTGCGCGAACGGCGCCTGGCCCACGCCCACGTCGAACGCCTGAGCCAGCAGGTGGTGCAGAGCATCGAAACCAGCTCGCTGCACCTGGAGCTGATCGCCGACATGAAGCGCCTCAACTCGTTCTTCTGCAGCAGCGCCTACGCGGTGCTCGAGGATGGCGAAACCGGCGCCCTGCCGAGCGAGGGGGCGGACCCGTTCAGCCCGCCGCATCCCACGCAGGACGCGGCCGACGCGGCCGATATCGAGCCCCCGAAGGCAGGCGGCGAGCGGGGCTGACCGGGGTCAACGGGCGGGCGTACTGGAGGGATATTCTGTAATGGCCCTTCGCTATGGTCGCTACCAATGCCATGCCAACCCGCTGCACCCGTCCTGCTCGTCTGCGCCCATCCGGAAACGGAGCAGCGCCTTCGTTTGCTCCTGCGCTCGATGGACCTGGATGGCGAAGTGGTCTGCTCGCCGGTGGATTGCAGTCAGGCGCCGCTCTGCCGCTGGTTCGGCGATGCGGGCCTGAACCCGAACGGCGAACTGCACGCTGCCCTTGCCGAAACCGTGGCCGTGCTCGAACGCACCCGGCATTCCTTCAAGTCCCGCGAGCTCGGCGAACTGCGCCGGCAGCTCACGCGACTGCTGGCCGAGTTGTCCGAGACGCATCGAGTAGGTTAAAAGGGCGCCCTTGGTTCCGCATGAGCGGGAATCGGCTTTGCCGGGCAGGACATTCAGGGCCTGAAAGACAGAGTGCCGCGATGGCCACCTTCGAAAGAGGGTGGCCATCGCGGCGCTTTTTTTTTTGGGGCTCGAGTTTCCAGGAGAGGATGAAATGAGGCCGGAACAGGAACTTCAAGGCTTATTGAAACGCATCGGCCTGGATCGGCAGGAGATCGAAAACCGCTGCCGCTTCCTTGGCTGGAACGAACAGGACGCGGAGCGTCTGAGCCGCTCGGCAGGCCTGATGGAGGAGCCCCACGCGGCCTTCGTCGAGGCGCTGTACGCGCACATGGTCAAGTTCGACCCGCTGCAGCGGATTCTAAACGACGCGGAAACCCTCAGGCGTCTCAAGCGCAGCCAGTTGAACTACTACCGGCGCCTGTGGATGGGGCCGTACGACCGAGACTACGTGCGCGAGCGGCTGCAGATCGGCCTGGTCCACGAGCGCGTCGGCGTCGAACTCAAGTGGTACATGGGCGCCTATCGCATGTATCTGGACGGCATGACCGACGCACTGTTCGCCGACAGCCCCAACGCGGCGCTCTACCAGAGCATGCTCAAGGCCGTATTCTTCGACATGACGCTGGCGATCGACACCTACACCGCGGCCCAGCGCCAGGCCCTGGAAGACAGCGAGGCGCGCTTCGCCCGCGCGCTGCGTGGCGCCAACGACGGGCTATGGGACTGGGACGTGGTGAACGACCGGCTGTACCTCTCGGAGCGCTGGGCGAGCATGCTCGGCTATGGCCGCGACAGTTTCAGCGAAAGCAGCCAGGGCTGGTTCAGCCGCGTGCACCCGGACGACCTGCCCTCGCTGCGCCAGGCCATCGACGCCCACCTGCGCGACGAAACCGCGTTCCTGCACATGGAATACCGGATTCGTCGCGCCGACGGCGAGTTCGCCTGGGTGCTGGTCCGCGGCGTGGCCGAGCGGGACCGCCAGGGCGGCCTGCGGATGGCTGGTTCGCAAACCGACGTCAGCCAGCGCAAGGCGGTCGACAGCCAGCTCCGCCACGCCGCCCGGCACGACCCGCTGACCGGCCTGGCCAACCGTACCCGGCTCGACGAATTGCTGCACCAGGCGCTGCAACGCCAGCGCAAGGCCGGCGCCCGCCAAGCCGCACTGATGTTCATCGACCTCGACCGCTTCAAGCTCATCAACGACAGCCTCGGGCATGCCGCCGGCGACCACGTGCTGATCGAGGTCGCCCACCGGCTGAAACGCTGCCTGCGCCCTGGCGACCACCTCATCCGCTTCGGCGGCGACGAATTCGTGGTGCTGCTCGACGACATGGCCCTGCAGGCCGACGCCGAACAGGTCGCCCAGCGCATGCTGGAAAGCCTCCAGCATCCGCTGCACCTGCGCGAACACGCACTGGTGGTCAGCGCCAGCATCGGCATCGCCCCGCTGCGCGACGAGGGCCGCACGCTGGATGCGTTGCAGGCAGCCGACCTGGCCCTGTACCGCGCCAAGGCCGCCGGCAAATCGCAGTTCGCCCGCTACAGCGAGGAGCTGCAGGTCGCCGCCCAACATCAGCTGGAGCTGGAGAGCGCGCTCTCGCAGTCGCTGGCCAAGGGTCAGTTCGAGGTGCACTACCAGCCGATCTGCCGCATCGACCATGGCCACCCCTACCTGCAGACCGTCGAGGCGCTGGTGCGCTGGCGGCACAAGGGACGCCTGGTCGGGCCGCTGGAGTTCGTCCCGGCGCTGGAGGAGTCCGGCGAGATCGTCCGCGTCGGCGAGTGGGTGCTGCGCGAGGCGTGTCGCCAGGTGCGCCGCTGGCAACTGGACGGGCAGGCACACCTGCGCTGTTCGGTGAACCTGTCGAGCCGGCAACTGGGGCAGATGGATTTCGCCGCGCGGGTCGCCGACATCCTCCGCGAAACCGGCCTGCCGGCGCCCAGCCTGATTCTCGAGATCACCGAAAGCCTGCTGATGGAAGACAGCGCGGAGACCCTCGCCAGCCTGCGCGAGCTGGCCAGCCTGGGTATCCGCCTGGCGCTGGACGACTTCGGCACCGGCTATTCGTCGCTGGGCTACCTGAAGCGCTTCCCGCTGCACATCCTCAAGGTCGACAAGAGCTTCATCAGCGGCACCCCGCACGATCCCGAGCTCACCGCGATCAGCCGGGCGATCATCGGCCTGGGCGCCAGCCTCGGCCTGCAGGTGGTCGCCGAGGGCGTGGAACTGCAGGAACACCTGGACTTCCTCGCCCGCGAAGGCTGCCGCTATGCCCAGGGTTACTGGTTCAGCCGGCCGCAGCCGCCGCAGGAACTGCAGCGGCTGTTCGACAGTGGCGATTGCTTCGAGGGGCGCTGGTCCCTGTTGCCGAGCCCGTCCCAGGCGGCGGGCACCGACCTGTACTGAGCACTCGCCCACGACCCGTGCATCGGCTCAGCCGAAGAACCAGTAGCAGACCAGGATCGCCGCGATGACCCCGGTCAGGTCCGCCAGCAGTGCGCAGCCTACAGTGTGCCGCGCGCGCTGGATGCCTACCGCGCCTAAGTACACGGCGAGCACATAGAAGGTGGTTTCGGTGCTGCCCTGCACCGTCGCCGCGATCAGCGCCGGGAAGCTGTCGACGCCCTGGCTCTGCATCGTCTCGATCAGCATCGCCCGCGCCGCGCTGCCGGAGAACGGCTTGACCAGCGCGGTCGGCAGCGCATCGACGAAACGCCCATCCAGCCCCAGCGCGCCGACCAGCCAGCGGATCCCGTCCAGGCCGATGTCCAGCGCACCGGACGCCCGCAGCACGCCCACCGCGCAGAGCATTGCCACCAGATAGGGCAGCAGGCTCCTGGCGACGTCGAAGCCTTCCTTCGCGCCCTCGACGAAGCTCTCGTAGACCGGCACCCGCTTCAGCGCGCCGAGCAGCAAAAACAGCATGATCAAGCCGAACAGACAGAGGTTGCCGAGCAACGACGACAGCGCTGCCAGCGCGGTGGCCGAGAGCGTGGCGAGCACGCCCATGAAGCCGCCGAGGATCAGCGCGCCCGGCACCAGGTAGGCGAGTACCACAGGGTCCCAGAGCTTCAGGCGCTGCATGAAGGCCACCGAGAACAGCCCCACCAGGGTCGAGGCACTGGTCGCCAGGAGGATCGGCAGGAACACCAGGGTCGGGTCGGGCGCCCCCTGCTGCGCGCGGTACATGAAGATGTTCACCGGCAGCAGGGTCAGCGACGAAGCGTTGAGCACGAGGAACAGAATCTGCGCGTTGCTCGCCACGGTCTGGCTCGGATTGAGCTCCTGCAGCGCGCGCATCGCCTTCAGGCCGATCGGCGTGGCGGCATTGTCCAGGCCGAGGCCGTTGGCGGCGAAATTGAGGGTGATCAGCCCCAGCGCCGGGTGGCCGGGCGGCACCTCCGGCATCAGCCGGCTGAACAGCGGCCCGAGCATTCGCGCCAGCCAGTCGACCAGCCCGGCCTGCTCGGCGATACGCAGGAAGCCCAGCCACAGCGTCAGCGTGCCGAACAGCAGGATCATCACCTCGACCGACAGTTTGGCCATGGCGAACAGGCTTTCCACCAGCGCGGCGAACACCTCCGCATCGCCGCCGAGCAGCCAGCGCCCCAGCGCGGAAACGGCCGCCACCACGAAAAAGCCCAGCCATAAGCCGTTGAGCATGCAGACCTCCGCACAAACAGGAGGCTGGATGATAGCGGCGCGACACTCCGCGGTCACGGCATGGTCTACCTTGCGTTCTGCTGTCATCCATCACGCGAGGAACCGAAAGATGAAGAAAATCCTGGTGCTCTACTACTCCATGTACGGCCACATCGAGCGGATGGCCGAAGCCGTCGCGCAGGGCGCGCGCAGTGTCGAAGGCGTCGAGGTGACGCTCAAGCGGGTGGCGGAAACCATGCCAGAGGACCTCGCCCGGCAGGCCGGTGCCAAACTCGACCAGGCTGCGCCTCTCGCCACGCCGCAGGAGCTGGCCGACTACGACGCCATCCTGTTCGGCAGCCCGACGCGGTTCGGCAACATGGCCGGTCAGATGCGTACCTTCCTCGACCAGACCGGGGGGCTTTGGGCGAAGGGTGCGCTAATCGGCAAGATCGGCAGTGTCTTTACCTCGACCGGCACGGGCGCCGGCACCGAGACCACCATCACCTCGTTCTGGAACACGCTGGCGCACCACGGCATGCTGATCGTCGGTCTGCCCTACAGCGCGCCGGAGCTTTCCGACATCAGTGAAGTGCGCAGCGGCTCGCCCTACGGCGCGGCCACCATCGCGGGGCCGGACGGCTCGCGCAAGCCGAGCGAGAAGGAGCTCAGCCTGGCGAAATTCCAGGGCGCGCACGTGGCGAAGCTGGCGGTGCGGTTGCACTAAGAAGCTGGAAGCGGCCGAACGGCCAATAAACATGATTGAGCTGCCCACCGGAGTCGATTGACGACTCCGGTGCAGCTTCGCCTGATCCGGCCCGCGAACGGGAGTACTCGCTGTACCCCTAGGTCGCTCCGAACTCAAACATCCAGAGCAACCCGGCCCCCTGATCACATCCGCTGTCGGATGAGTGACGGCTGAAGGCCAGCCGTTTCGCTGATCGATGAATTCCCTTTCGCTCAGCGGGCGACTCCTTCCATGAGTCGCGATTCTCTCGATTGCCCCACTCGGCCGGGCAATCGGGCATTCCAGGGCCCGCTTAGCGCGGTCCGCGCATGCGCCCGAAGATGAACGAAGCCACGAACAACACCAGGAACAGGATGAACAGAATCTTGGCGATTCCAGTGGCAGTGCCGGCAATACCACCGAAGCCGAGAACACCAGCGATGATGGCGATGATCAGGAAGGTTATGGCCCAGCTCAACATAGGATTTTCCTCTTTCTCGTTTTTGATGTTGCTAGCGCTCAGACGACCTCGGGGGTGTGTCCGGACGCGGTTACGGTTTCTTCGCGGTCATTGACGTAATGACTCTCCAACAGCGCCTGGCCGACCACGAGTGCACAACTCATCATCAATCCCAGGAACAGCAGGGCAGTGATCACAAAAGCAAGAATCCACATGTCCATCTCCTTTTCGCCGCTCTGCCAGCGATGTCCGTCGGTTAGAAAACGTAGCTTTCCTGCTTCGGCAGTTCGTTCCAGATCTGCTGGCTTTCGCGAGCAGAAGGCTGCGTGGCGGGCTGCAGCGATTCCCGGGTGTACTGCTGGGCAACCTGAGCCTGCACTTGGAGGGACGGTTGCAGACGCTGCACCTGACCCCACTGCGTCTCGACCATGGCCAGACCTGGGGCCTGGGCGGCGGCGGTCTGTGGTTTTTCGGTCACTTGGATCAACACCAACGCGGCTACGGCGAACAGTCCTTTGGAGAGGGGCGACTTGAGCAGTTGGTTGTTCATCCTGATTCCTCCGAGCGACTGGTTTCCAGCGCGTTTCAATTTCGTATGTGACTAACATTGCAGCCGCCGTGCCATCTGCAATTCGTTTTTTTATCCTTTAAAATCAATAACTTATTTGGAGTATTCAAAGGCTTTCGGTGGCAATCTGCACGATGGTCCATTTTCCCTTCGTGCGTTTTGCAAGGTCTTACGGGCTAGGGCATCCGTGCCCGACTGTCGCAGTCACGCGAGGCTCTTCTTCAGCGCGCTCATGCGCGCGTGACAGGCCCGGATCTTCGGCAGTTCGAGGCCCAGCAGCGCCTGGACGTCGACGTCCGCGTCCTTGAGCGCGTCTTCGTAGGCCGCGAGGATGCGGTCCTCGGTGGCCTCGAGTTGGCCGACATAGGTCGCGTCCTTGTCGGAGGCCATGCCGGCACGCGCGTCGGCGTAGGCTTCGCGGAACCTGCCGAACAACGTACCGCCCTGCGCTGGGTGCTCTTCATTGGCCGACACCTTCACCGCCAGCGCCTGGATGACGGCGTTCTTCACCTGCGCCATCTCCTCGAACACTTGGCGCAGTTCGGGACTTTTCACTTCGCTCAGGGCGCGGCAGTAGAAGCGCTCGCCATCACGGGTAATCTCGATGAGCTCGTTGAGGGTGTGGGTCTTGTCGTTCATGGCCGTTCTCCGGAGAAAGCGCCAGGCAGGCGCGGAACAGGCCCGGATCGTCATGGGTCGCCGCAGCGGGCAGAGGGCGTCGCGTGACCGGGCCAGGTTGAGCGAAGGATAAATAGCTCCATTCGGCCTTGTGGTCGCAATCGACATGCCACGCCCAGCCAATTAAATCCCTTTACTATTCAATGGCTTGGAAATACAGAGGAAGTTATCTTCATGCACGCTGCAGGATAAGGCACTATCGACCGTGCAACTTGCACGGCAATTACGGGACTAAGCAAACGCCGAGCTGCAGAAAACGAGAAAAAGGCAGCCGCTGCGATGCGCATCGAGCGCATCCGGGACATAGCCGAGCGCGTTGAACGGGGAGTATGAAAGTGGAAAACAAGATCGAGGCCAGCGGCCGCATTCTCCTGGTGGATGACGAGGCGGCCATCCTGCGCACCTTCCGTTACTGCCTGGAAGACGAGGGCTACACCGTGGCCACCGCCAACAGCGCGGCGCAGGCCGACTCGCTGTTGCAACGGCAGGTATTCGACCTGTGCTTCCTCGACCTGCGCCTGGGCGAGGACAACGGCCTCGACGTGCTGCAACAGATGAAGGTGCAGGCGCCGTGGATGCGCGTGGTGATCGTCACCGCCCACTCGGCGATCGATACCGCGGTGGACGCCATGCAGCTGGGCGCGGCGGATTACCTGGTCAAGCCGTGTAGCCCCGACCAGTTGCGCCTCGCCGCGGCCAAGCAACTGGAAGTCCGCCAGCTCGCCGCCCGCCTGGAAGCACTGGAAGGCGAAGTGCGCCAGCGCAGCAACGGTCTGGGCTCGAACAGCCCGGCGATGATGAAAGTGCTGGAAACCGCGCGCCAGGTAGCCGATACCGACGCCAACATCCTGATCCTCGGCGAATCCGGCACCGGCAAGGGTGAACTGGCCCGCGCCATTCACGGCTGGAGCCGCCGGGCGAAGAAGACCTGCGTGACCATCAACTGCCCGTCGCTGTCCGCCGACCTGATGGAAAGCGAGCTGTTCGGTCACAACCGCGGCGCCTTCACCGGCGCCACCGAGAACACCTTAGGCCGGGTCAGCCAGGCTGACGGCGGCACGCTGTTCCTCGACGAGATCGGCGACTTCCCGCTGATCCTCCAACCCAAGCTGCTGCGCTTCATCCAGGACAAGGAATACGAGCGCGTCGGCGACCCGGTGACCCGCCGCGCCGATGTGCGCATCCTCGCCGCGACCAACCTGAACCTCGAGGACATGGTCCGCGAGGGACGCTTCCGCGAAGACCTGCTTTACCGCCTCAACGTCATCACCCTGAACCTGCCGCCGCTGCGCGAGCGCCCGGAAGACGTGCTGCAGCTGGCGGAGAGCTTCCTCTCGCAATTCGTCAAGAGCTACGGCCGCCCGGCGCGCGCCTTCAGCGCCGAAGCCAGCGAGGCGTTGACCAGCTATTCGTGGCCAGGCAACGTGCGCGAACTGCGCAACGTGATCGAGCGCGCCAGCATCATCTGCCCGCAGGAATACGTCGAAGTCAGCCACCTCGGCATGAGCACCCACAGCGGCGGCAACAGCGCGCCGCGCGTCGGTGAATCGCTGAGCCTGGAACAGTTGGAGAAAGCCCACATCGCCGCGGTGATGGCCACCAGCGAGACCCTCGACCAGGCCGCCAGAACCCTCGGAATCGACGCCTCGACGCTGTATCGGAAGCGCAAACAGTACGGTCTATGAAAGCCATCATGAATCTGCGTGCCCGGCTGTTCCTGGGCATTTCCTCGTTGATGACCCTGGCCCTGCTCGGCCTGTGCCTGGGCGTGTTCAGCGTGATCCAGATGGCGCAGTCGCAGGACCATCTGATCCGCAGCAATTTTGCCGTCATCGAAGTCGCCCAGCAGCTTCGCCAGAACCTGGGCAACCAGCTGGCGCTGTTGCTGGAGCGGCCGGTGCAGACGCAGCGGCTGGAGCAGATCCGCGGCGATTTCCAGCGCACCCTCGACGATGCCATCAAGCACAACGCCAAGGGCCCGGATGTCGAGCAATTGCAGCTCGCGCGCGACGAGTTCGACGCCTACAACGCCTTCCTCGACCAGCCTGGGCAACCGCTCCCGCTCCAGGGCTTCACCGGCAATCCGGCGTTCAGCAAGGCCTACACCCAGCTGCGCGATCACCTGGTGAAGATGCAGCAGGACGCGCTGGGCGACATGCGCAGCGAAGGCGCACACGCACGCAACCGCTCGATCCTGATCGCCATCCTGCTCGGCCTGATCGGCCTGGCCGTTCTGGTGCTCGGCTACATCACCGCACACAGCTTCGCGCGACGTTTCAGCGCGCCGATCGAGGGCCTGTCGAAAGCCGCCGACCAGATTGGCCAGGGCGACTTCAATGTGGTCCTGCCGGTGTCGCCGATCGCCGAGATGTCCACCCTGATCCGCCGCTTCGGCCTGATGACCGAAGCGCTTCGCGAGCTCAAGGAAACCAACGTCGAGGCCCTGCTGCGCGGTCAGCAGCGCCTGCAGGCCCTGCTCGACAGCATTGACGACGGTCTTCTGATCATCGACCAGCGCGGTCAGATCGAACACGCCAACCCGGTCTCCCAGCGCCAGCTGGCCTGGAGCAACGAGCACATCGGCCTCAGCCTGGGCGAGGCACTCAACCAGCCGGCCCTGGACGATGCCGTGCACAAGGTGCTCGGCGACCAGCCGCTGGAGGCACCGCAGGACGACCTGGTGATCGAGGCCGGCGGCGAGACCCGTCTGCTCGCCTGGCGCCTGTCGAACATCAGCGATGCCCAGGGCCGCACGGTGGGCGCGGTGCTGATCCTGCGCGACGTGACCAGCCAGCGTGCCTTCGAGCGGGTGCGCAACGAGTTCGTCCTGCGCGCCTCGCACGAATTGCGCACCCCGGTCACCGGCATGCACATGGCCTTCGGCCTGCTTCGCGAGCGCCTGAAATTCGGCCCGGAGAGCCGCGAGAGCGACCTGATCCAGACGGTCGACGAGGAGATGCGCCGACTGGTCCGCCTGATCAACGACCTGCTGAACTTCTCGCGCTACCAGAGCGGACAGCAGAAGCTGGAGCTACGCCCCTGCGATGTTGGCGAGCTGCTGGAAAACGTCCGTCTGCGCTTCGCCGGCCAGGCCGCCGAGCAGCAGGTGTCGCTGGAGCTGGACATGCAGTTGCCGCTTCCCACCGTGCAGATCGATCGTCCGCAGATGGAACGGGTATTCGACAATCTGCTCGACAACGCCCTGCGCTATACGCCTGCCGGCGGCAGCATTCGCCTGCAGGCGCGGCGCCATGGGGAGCGGGTGATTCTCAGCGTGGAGGACACCGGCGAGGGCATTCCCTACAGCCAGCAATCGCGGATTTTCGAGCCTTTCGTGCAGATCGGTCGCAAGCAGGGCGGTGCCGGTCTCGGCCTGGCGCTGTGCAAGGAAATCGCGCGGCTGCACGGCGGCCGCCTCGGCGTGCACTCGCGCCTCGGCCAGGGCACGGTGTTCTATCTGGCGCTGCCGATCTGAGGCCACTCAGGGCCGCGCGGTCACCTGGTTCAGGCTGAGCAGCAGCGCGGCGGTCTGCGCGTCCGGCTCGCCGTCGAAGCGGGTCGGCCGGTACTTCATCTGGAACGCACCGATCACCTTGCGCGTGGGGCCGTCCAGCACCCCGTGCTGGGGCACTTCGTAGCCCTGCACGGCGAGCTGTTGCTGCCACCAGAGCACCGACGGCAACGCCTGCGCGAACTGGGCCTGATAGCGCGCCACCAGGCCCGCGTCCGGCCAGGGCACCAGCCCGGCATCGGCCAGGCGCTTCCAGGGAAACATGGGCCCCGGGTCGGTCTTGCGCTGCGGCGCGATATCGCTGTGGCCGATGATGCTGCCCGGCGGCAGATCATGGCGCTTGACGATGTCCTTGAGCAGCACGATCAGCGCATCGATCTGCGCATCGTCGTAGGGAATCCAGCGCAAGGTGCCGTCCGGCTGCTCCTCGAAGCCCGGGTTCACCAGCTCGATGCCGATGCTGCTGGCGTTGAGCCAGGTACGCCCCTGCCACTGGCTCACACCGGCGTGCCAGGCGCGGCGGTTCTCATCCACCAGGCGATAGGTTATCACCGGGCTGGTGCTGATCAGGTAATGCGCGCTGACCTCGCCCTGGGTCAGCATGGCCAGCGAGCGCGGCAGATCGACGGAGGTGTAGTGGACCACCACGTACTGGATGCGGCTGTTCTGCCCTATCGAGGTGAACGAGGTGTCGAGGCGCGGGCCGCTGCTGCAACCGGCGAGAAGGAAAAGGACAAGCAAAACGGCTGAACACTTCATGGCGAAATGACGGCGACAGTATAAAGAGTGGAACAGCATAACCACTCTAAGGCGCCCCGGCAGCTTTCCGGGCGAACGTCGAAACGGCATCCCCGGCAAAAACCTCGACCTTTTGGCATTTCCACGTGCCGCTCGGCGGATGCGGTTGTTTGCCGCGGAACACCAGGCTGTTATAGAAGCTCTATTTAAGCGAAGCGGCGTTTGCGACGAACTCGCGCGCTGATCAGCTAAGGACGACGAACGTATGCGCCGCGCATTGCTTTGGTTCAAACAGGATCTCAGGCTCGATGACCATCCGGCATTGTGGGCGGGTATGGAGGCGGACGAACTGATCCCGGTGTTCATCCTGGACCCCAAGTGGGTCAGGAGCGGACCGCTGGGCGCGCGTCGCCTGGGCGTTCATCGGGCCCGTTTTCTTCTCGAAAGCATTACCGCCCTGGACAACTCGCTGCGCGCGCTGGGATCGCGGTTGCTGTTGCTGCCCGGCCATCCCGAAGACGTGATTCCCGATCTGGTCCAGCGCCTGGATATCCAGGAAGTGCTGACGCTGGAAGAGATCGCACCGGAAGAGCTCACCCAGCTGGCGGAGGTCCGTTCGCGCCTGGGCCATGTGCGCCTGCGTGAATTCCAGGGCAATTCGCTGTTCCGCATGGAAGAGCTGCTCAAAGGCCTTGAGCAGATGCCGCAGGTCTACAGCGAGTTCTGTCGGGTCGTAGAGCAGCGCCTGCCGGTGTTCCAGCCGCGCCCGGTGCCGCGCAGCCTGCCGGTCTTCCCGCAGGCTGCGCAGGACATGCTGCTGCCGATGCCCACGCTGTCGCAACTGGGCCTGGGCGAACCGCTCAGCGTGCCGAACAGCGCCTTCCCCTTCGCCGGTGGCGAGCCGGCGGCGCAATCGCGACTGCGCGACTACCTCTGGGAACGCCAGGGTGTGCGCAACTACATCGAAAACCGCCACGGGCTGATCGGCACCGAGTACTCCTCGAAGCTCTCGCCCTGGCTGGCCAACGGCAGCCTGTCGCCGAGAAGGGTCGCGGCCGAACTGCGTCGCCACGAGTCGCGCTACGGCCGCAACGAGTCCACCCACTGCCTGTGGCAGAAGCTGCTCTGGCGCGAATTCTTCCGCCTGACCCTCGAGCGCCACGGCCAGGCGTTGTTCGAGCCCGGCGGCGTGAAAGCGACCGCTCGCGCGCCGGACAAGATCGACGAACGCTTCCAGCAGTGGTGCCAGGGACGCACCGGGATGCCGATCGTCGATGCCAACATGCGCGAACTGGCCGATACCGGGTTCATGTCCTACTGCGGCCGGCAGATCGTCGCCAGCTACCTGGTTCACGACCTGAAGCAGGACTGGCGCCACGGCGCCGCCTGGTTCGAGGAACACCAGCTCGATTACGACCCGGCGAGCAGCTGGGGCAACTGGGCCTACGTCGCCGGTTACGCCAGCGATCCGAAGCGCAGCGACACCTTCAACGCCTTGCGCAAGGCGCGCGATCTCGATCCGGAGGGCACCTACGTCAGCCTCTGGCTGCCGGAATTGCGCGTGGTTTCGCCGCAGCTGCGGCACACGCCGTTCCTGCTGCCCTTGCTGCAACTGGAGATGATCGACTATCCACGCCTGTCGAAAGTCCCGGAATCCTGGACCGACTACCTGCCCAATGCCGAGGAGCAGTTCTACGGCGTACCCAATGAGGACAAGGAGTCGTTGCAGGCGTCATAGCGCTCACTCTCGATACGATTGCGCCCGCCACGCTTGGCGCGATACAGCGCCTGGTCTGCGCGCTCGAAGACCTGTTCGGCCACCTCGCCCGGGTGATACGCGGCAAGACCGCCGGACAGCGTGATCGTTACCGGTTGCCCCTTGAAGTGGAACGGACAGGCCTCGATGGCCGTGCGCAGCACGTCGAGCAGCTTGAGCCCGCCTTCCATCGGCGTGGAAGGCATCAGCAGCACGAACTCCTCACCGCCGAAGCGCGCGATGAAATCGGTCACCCGCACCCGCTTGGCCAACTCGCCCGCGATGATCTTCAGCACCTTGTCACCGGCGAGGTGGCCATACTCGTCGTTGATCCGCTTGAAGTGGTCGATATCCAGCACCGCCATCAGCAGCTCGCCGCCATAGCGTTGCCAGCGCGCGCCCTCGATTTCCAGACGCTCGTTCCACGCCGCCCGGTTGGGTAGACCGGTGAGCGCGTCGACCAGCGCCTTCTGCCGCTGCTCCTCGAGGTTCTCGCGAAAGCCCTTGGCTTCCTGCGCCATGCTGGCGACCCGCTCGACCAGCGTCTGCAGCCGGCCGGCGATCTGCTCCTCGCGCTGGTCGCGCTGGCGCTGGTACTCGTCCATGGTATGGAGCAGCCCTTCGAGGCGGCTTTCGATCACCTGCTTAAGGCCGGACAGATCATTCGCTTCCTGCACGCTGCTGTGCAGCCCGGTGACCTGCTGGCGCAAGTCGCTGTCCAGCTCGCGCGCCGACGCCAGGCCATCGACGTAGCCCTCCTGGGCGTCCACCAGGCTGCCCTGGAAACTCGCCAGGCGCTCGTTGAGCTGTCGGAGATACACCTCGAACTCGTGCTGCCCGCTGCCGACCACGGCCTGCATCAGCACGGCCAGGTCCTCCAGCACCGGAACCAGCTCATACCAGTTTAGGCCGCCGCGAATCCGCTCGGCGAGCGCCGCGGACTGCGCGTGATGGCTCTCGGGCAACGGCAATTCGTCGAGCATGCCCAGCAGGATCGCCTCGACCCGGGCCGCGATGACGATGTAGGCCGGCTCGCTCTGCGCCGGCAGCGCATAGGCGGGATCGGCCGGCTCGAGTATCGCGGCGGCCATCGGCAGGCTGTCGAGGTGCATGCGCGGAAGGCCGACTCCCGCGGTCACTTTCGGCTGGGCCGGCAGCGCCTGGGCGACCGCCTCGGCATCCGGTTCGACCAGCGGCAAGGACTCTTCGGCAGGCGGCGCCGCAACGTCATCCGCGAGCGCCTCGCCCCCGGCGGAAATCGGCGGCGGCGCGACAGCGGCCTCGGCGGCAGGCTCGCCAAGAGCGCGCGGCGGACTCTCGACCGGCCCTTCATCGGTATCGGCCGCATCGACGGGGTCACGCGTGCCGAACAACCGCTGCAATAGGCCGGGACGCTCCTTCTCGTCGTTTTCCAGCTGGGTAAGCGCCTGGCGTTGCAGGTCGCTGAGCTCGATCATCAGCGCCGGCAATTCGCGTGTCTGCCCGGCGCGCTCTTCGATGCCGCGGGCGAACCGCTTCAACGCCTTGCGCACGTCGCGGGGCAACGGCAGCTGCTGCAACTGGGTGACCAGCGAGGCAAGCGCGCCGTTGAGCTGGCCGACGCGTTCCCCGCGGCGGCGCTCGGAATCGAGCACGGCCTTTTCCAGGCGTGGAATCAGCGCCGACAGGCTGGCGTCGAAGTCGTCGCGACGAACGATCTCGCGCAGCTCCTGCATGCACTGGTCGACGCCGCGGTCGCTGCCCTCGGCGGCGAGGCTGCTGCGCACCAGGCCGCGGCGCAGCAGATCGAGGCGAACCGCCCAGCGCTTCTCGAGCCGCTCCTGCTGCTCGAGGCTTTTCAGGTACTTGTCTTTCCAGCGCTGAAGATCGTCGCTCATGGCTCCACCGGTGTGAACGGGCGCGGCACCAGCGCAGAATCGCCACCGAGGCTGCTCGGCAGGCGGATTTCGACGGCGACCGGCAAGTGGTCGGAAATGGCCTGGCTCAGCACTTCCACTCGTTCGAGAGCGAGACCGGGGCTGAGCAGGATGTGGTCCAGGCAACGCACCGGGCGCCAGCTCGGGAAGGTCGCCTCCACCTGTGGCGCCAGCAGCCCGAGATCACGCAGCGGCGAATGTTCGATCAGGTCGGCGGCGAGGGTGTTCATGTCACCCATGAGGATCTGGTGGCGATAGCCGCCGATCAATTCGCGGATGTAGGCGAGTTGGCGGGATCGCGTCTTCGGCCCCAACGACAGGTGCATCATCACCACGACCAACGCGTCCTCGCCTTCGCCGAAGCGCATGAGAATCGCGCCGCGACCGGGCGGGCCGGGCAGCGGGTGGTCTTCGAGCTGGCTGGGGTTCAGCCGGCTGAGCAACCCGTTGCTGTGCTGGGCGAATCGTCCGAGGTTGCGGTTGAGCTGCTGGTACCAGTAGGGAAACTTGCCCAGCCGGGCCAGGTGTTCGACCTGGTTGACGTAGCCCGAGCGCAGGCTGCCGCCATCGACTTCCTGCAGGGCCACTAGGTCGTAACCGTCGAGCAGCGCGCCGATGCGCTGCAGGTTCAGCGACCGTCCGCCGTGCGGCAGCAGGTGCTGCCAGCTGCGGGTCAGGTAGTGGTGATAACGGGCGGTGCTGATTCCGACCTGGATATTGAAGCTGAGCAGGCGCAGGCGTCCGTCAGCCGGCAGGCCGTTGGACAAGAGAAAATGCGGGTTGACCTGCGCATTGCACAGGCTGACCGCGCGTTCAGAACTCCAGCGCCGCAACATGCCACGCTCCCGCGCGCGCCGCTCAACGTGCGGCACGCTCCTTCTCGATCAGGAAGTCGGCCAGTTTCAGCGTTTGCTCCGGGCCGCCGGCGGTGCCCAGGTCGAAACGGTACTTGCCATTCACGACCATGGTCGGCACACCGGTAATCTGGTAGGCCATGGCCAGCTTCTTGTCCTTCTCCATCTGGCTCTTCACGCCGAAGGAGTTGAAGGTCTTCAGGAAGGCTTCCTTGTCGACACCCTGGTCGGCGAGGAAGTCGGCCATCTCGTCTTCGTCGGCGAGCTTCTTGCCTTCCTTGTGGATCGCTGCGAAAACGGCGTCATGCACCTTGGCTTCCACGCCCATGGCTTCCAGGGTGATGAACAGCTGGCCGTGCACGTTCCACACGCCGCCGAACATGGCGGGTACACGAACGAAGTTCACGTCATCCGGCAGCTTCTTGGCCCACGGGGTGATCGTAGGCTCGAACTGGTAGCAGTGCGGGCAGCCGTACCAGAACAGCTCGACCACTTCGATCTTGCCGGGCTTGGATACCGGTACCGGGTTGCTCAGCTCGATGTACTGCTTGCCAGCCTCCGGATCGGCGGCCTGGGCGAGCCCGCCGATCAGACCCGCGGTGGCGAAAACGGCGCTGAGGATCAGGTTACGCATGCATGACTCCTTGGGTTTCATAGCCGCCCACGGCGGGCCTGGCTTCGACCGAGGCAAACGGTTCGGGTTCGAGCTATTGTAGCGGCGCCGGAAACGAAAAAGGGTGGCCATCGCCACCCTTTTTCCTACCCTTCGGCCGGCTTCAGTGCAGACCCTGGATGTAGCTGGATACCGCTTCGATATCCTTGTTGCTGAGCTTGGCGGCGATACCGCGCATGATCATGGTGTCGCCGTCGTTGGTGCGATTGCCTTCGCGGAAGTCGGTCAACTGCTTGGCGACGTAGGCGGCATGCTGGCCGCCGAGATGCGGGAAGCCGGCGGCGAAGTTGCCGCTGCCGTCGGGCGAATGGCAACCGGTGCAAGCTGGCATGCCGTCAGCTACCTTGCCACCCCGGAACAGCGCCTCGCCCTGCTTGACCAGCGCCGGATCGGCAGCGCCGATGGCGATTTTCTGGCTGGAGAAATAGGCGGCGATGTCGGCCAGATCCTGATCGTTGAAGCCCTCCAGCAACCCGGTCATCTCCAGCACCTTGCGGCCGGTACCCGGTTCGGCGGTCGGCGAGGTGCCGGCCTTGATGTCTTTCAACTGCTTCAGCAGGTAGCGCTCACCCTGGCCAGCCAGCTTCGGGAAGTTGGGCGCAGGGCTGTTGCCGTCCGCACCATGGCAGGCACCACAGACAGCGGCCTTGCCCTGGCCGGCAGCGGCATCACCCGCAGCGTGGGCCATACCGGTGATGCCCAGGGTCAACAGCAGACTCACGAGTACTTTGTTCATCAGCTAATCCAATTACGGCTAAGGTTGAAAGAGTTATGGACCGGGCTCATGGCGCACAAATGGGACCAGACAAGCCTCGGCTTTGCAGTCCATGCACAACCCGCGAGGCGGCATACAGCGAGACCGCCATGAGGTTCGCGTCTTGTCGCGCGAATCCATGGATCGACGTGAACTCACCCCCGTGCAACAGGATGAAAGCGCACACAAAATCTGCGGCATTATATACTGGCGTCGCCGAAACGGAAACGAAACCGCCTCCTGCGACACCCGGTCGCACTCTGGAAAACCCATGTCATTCAAGAACCCGATTCTCGGTCTGTGCCAACAGGCCGCCTTCCTCATCAGCGCAGCAAAAGTCGACCAATGTCCTGCGGACGAAGGTCTGGAAGTGGCGTTCGCCGGGCGCTCCAATGCCGGCAAGTCGAGCGCGCTGAACACCCTCACCCATGCCAGCCTGGCGCGCACCTCGAAGACGCCGGGGCGCACCCAGTTGCTGAACTTCTTCAGCCTCGACGAGCATCGGCGCCTGGTCGACTTGCCCGGCTACGGCTACGCCAAGGTACCGATCCCGCTCAAGCAGCACTGGCAGAAACACCTGGAAGCCTACCTGAGCAGCCGCAACAGCCTGGCCGGGCTGATCCTGATGATGGACATCCGCCATCCGCTCACCGACTTCGACCGGATGATGCTCGACTGGGCCACCGCCAGCCGCATGCCGATGCACATTCTGCTGACCAAGGCCGACAAGCTCGCCTACGGCGCGGCAAAGAACGCTCTGCTCAAGGTGCAGCGCGATATCCAGCAGGGCTGGGGCAAGGACGTGGTGAGCATCCAACTGTTCTCGGCGCCCAAACGCCAGGGCATCGAGGAGGCGCAGCTGGTGCTCGCGCAATGGCTGGGACTACTGGACGACGAGGAAAAGGAAGACCAGCCTGAGGAATAGGCCCTGGTCGAAATGCGCGCGAAAAAAAACCTCGAACTTCGTATGGGGAGGGAGAAGTTCGAGGTTTAAGTCCGGACCGCTAGGGCGGGGTCCAGATATCTGCCAACACTAAAACACAACAAGGAGCATTGAACGGCTTCACCCATTCAGAATCTGTGACCGGCCAGCTCCGGAAAAAGTTCCCGCCCGGGGCGCGGACCCGGGCCTGGAATCAGTGCGCTTCGTCCCAGTTGGCGCCGACGCCGGCCTCCACCAGCAGCGGCACGTCAAGCGTCGCGGCGCCGCTCATCAGCGCGCGGACCTTCTCGCGAATCGGGTCGACCAGGCCCTCGCGCACTTCCAGCACCAGTTCATCGTGCACCTGAAGGATCACCCGGGCGTCCAGTTCGGATTCGTCCAGCCAGGCCTGCACCGCCACCATCGCGCGCTTCATGATGTCCGCCGCCGTGCCCTGCATCGGCGCGTTGATCGCCGTGCGTTCGGCCGCCTTTCGCAGGCCCTGGTTTTTCGCGTGGATTTCCGGCAGGTACAGGCGCCGGCCGAACAGCGTCTCCACGTAGCCCTGATCGCTGGCCTGCTCGCGAGTGCGTTCCATGTAGGCGAGCACGCCCGGATAACGGGTGAAGTAGCGGTCGATATAGGCCTGCGACTGCTTGCGGTCGACGCCGATCTGCTTGGCCAGGCCGAAAGCGCTCATGCCGTAGATCAGCCCGAAGTTGATCGCCTTGGCGCTGCGCCGCTGCTCGTGGGTCACTTCTTCCAGGCTCACGCCCATGACTTCGGCGGCCGTCGCGCGGTGCACGTCGAGGTCGTTGCGGAAGGCATGCAGCAACCCTTCGTCCTGCGCCAGGTGGGCCATGATGCGCAGCTCAATCTGCGAGTAGTCCGCCGCCAGCAGCCGGTAGCCGGGCGCGGCGATGAACGCCTGGCGGATGCGCCGCCCCTCGGCGGTGCGGATCGGGATGTTCTGCAGGTTCGGGTCCGACGAGGACAGCCGCCCGGTGGCGGTGACCGCCTGGTGGTAGGAGGTATGGATGCGCCCGGTGCGCGGGTTGATCTGTTCCGGCAGGCGGTCGGTGTAGGTGCTCTTGAGCTTGCTCAGGGTGCGGTACTGCATGATCACCTTGGGCAGCGGGTAATCCTGCTCGGCCAGTTCGGCGAGCACCGCTTCGGCGGTCGACGGCTGGCCGGTGGCGGTCTTGCTGATCACCGGCAGGCCGAGCTTTTCATAGAGGATGGCGCCGAGCTGCTTGGGCGAGCCGAGGTTGAACTCCTCGCCCGCCAGCTCGAAGGCTTCGCGTTGCAGCGCGACCATCTTCTCGCCCAGCTCCAGGCTGTGACGACCCAGCAGGTTGGCGTCGACCAGCGCACCGTTGCGCTCGATGCGCGCCAGCACCGGCACCAGCGGCATCTCGATGTCGCGCAGCACGCCCGCCAGCGAAGGCGTGGCCTGCAGCTTCTCCCAGAGCGTCTGGTGCAGGCGCAGGGTGACGTCGGCGTCCTCGGCCGCGTAGGGGCCGGCCTGCTCGAGGGAAATCTGGTCGAAGGTCAGCTGCTTGGCGCCCTTGCCGGCGATGTCCTCGAAACGGATGGTTTCGTGCTCGAGGTAGCGCTGCGCCAGGCTGTCCATGTCGTGACGGGTCGCCGTGGCGTCCAGCGCATAGGACTCGAGCATGGTGTCGAAGGCCACGCCGCGCACCTCGATCGGCACCGAAGCGTTGGCCAGCACGTTGATGTCGTACTTGGCGTGCTGGCCGACCTTGGCCTTGTTCGGGTCTTCGAGCAGCGGCTTGAGCGCGCGCAGCACGGCGTCGCGGTCGAGCTGTGCCGGCACGCCCATGTAGGAATGCGCCAGCGGCACGTAGGCGGCCTCGAACGGCGTCACCGCGAAGGACACTCCGACCAGCTCGGCGACCTGCGCATTGATGCTGGTGGTCTCGGTGTCGAAGGCGAACAGCTCGGCGGCCTCGAGCTTCTTCAGCCAGGCGTCGAACCGCGCCTGGTCGAGGATGGTTTCGTACTGCTGCGACACTTCCGCCTGCAGGTGATCGCTGCCTGGCGGCGGCACGTCCGGCGCGTCGAACAGGCCACCGCTGGCGGGCTGTTCGAGCTTCCTGGCCTTCGCTTCGCGCTGCAGGTCTTCCAGCCAGCTCTTGAACTCCAGTGCGCCGTAGAGCGCGGCGAGCGCCTCGCGGTCGGGCTCGCCGGGGTGCAGCGAGTCGATCTCGATGTTCAGCGGCACGTCCAGCTTGATGGTCGCCAGCTCGTAGGAGAGGTAGGCCATCTCCTTGTGCTCTTCGAGCTTGGCGGCCAGCGACTTGGCTCCGCGCAGCGGCAGCTCGGCGACCTTGCCGAGGTTGGCGTAGATCACGTCCAGCCCGCCGCCGATGCCGGCCAGCAGGCCCACCGCGGTTTTTTCGCCGACGCCGGGCACGCCGGGGATGTTGTCGATCTTGTCGCCCATCAGCGCCAGGTAGTCGATGATCAGCTCGGGGCCGATACCGAACTTCTCGACCACGCCGGCCGGGTCCATCACCAGCCCGGTCATGGTGTTGACCAGAGTGACGTGCGGGCAGACCAGTTGCGCCATGTCCTTGTCGCCGGTGGAAATCACCACGTCGCGTTTTTCGCCCGCGGCCTGGCGCGCCAGCGTGCCGATCACGTCGTCGGCTTCGACGCCTTCGACGCACAGCAGCGGGAAGCCCAGCGCGCGAACGCTGGCGTGCAGCGGCTCGACCTGGTCGCGCAGGTCATCGGGCATCGGCGGCCGGTTGGCCTTGTAGTCGGCGAAGATGGCGTCGCGGAAGGTGCCGCCCTTGGCATCGAAAACCACGGCGAAGGGGCTTTCCGGATACTGTTTGCGCAGGCTCTTGAGCATGTTCAGCACGCCCTTCACCGCGCCGGTCTGCATGCCTTTGGAGGTGGCCAGCGGCGGCAGGGCGTGGAAGGCGCGGTACAGGTAGGAAGAGCCGTCCACCAGGACGAGGGGGGCTTGGGACATGCGTGGGACCAACCTTTTGCATAGGGCCGGGTTAGAATGACCGGACCGTTGACGTTAAAGAAGGAAGGTTAACATGCGCGCACCCACCTACCTGCTGACTGGCCTGCTGGCTTGTCTGCCCTTGGCGGCGATCGCCCAGGAACGGCCCGATGCCGACCCCGAGGTGACCATTCGCCAGGACGGCGACAAGACTGTGCAGGAATACCGCCAGAACGGCTTTCTCTACGCGATCAAGATCACCCCCAAGCATGGCAAGCCGTACTTCCTGGTGCGCGCCGACGGCAGCGACGGCAACTTCATCCGCTCGGACCAGCCCGACATGCTGATTCCGGCCTGGGAAATCTTCAAATGGTAGGACGCTGATGTCGGTATTCACGCCGCTCGAACAGCCGCAGCTGGAAACCTTCCTCGCGCCCTACGGACTCGGGCACCTGAGAAGTTTCCAGGGTATCGCTGCGGGTAGCGAGAACAGCAATTTCTTTGTCAGCCTGGAGCACGGCGAGTTCGTCCTCACGCTGATCGAGCGCGGCCCTTCGCAGGATCTGCCGTTCTTCATCGAACTGCTCGACGTGCTGCACGGTGCCGAGCTGCCAGTGCCCTATGCGCTGCGCAGCGCCAACGGCGACGCCCTGCGCAGCCTGGCTGGCAAGCCGGCACTGCTGCAGCCACGACTGCCGGGCAAGCACGTCGCCCAGCCGAACGCGCACCATTGCGTGGAGGTCGGCACCCTGCTGGGCAAGCTGCACAAGGCGACCTGCGAGAAGCCGCTGCAGCGGCGCAGCGACCGCGGCCTGGACTGGATGCTCGGTGAGGGACGGCGTCTCGGTACGCAACTGCCCGCCTCCGCCGCCAACCTGCTGCAGCCGGTACTGGACGAGATCGAGGCGCAGCGCGCGGCGATCCTCTCGCTACCGCAGGCCAACCTGCATGCCGACCTGTTTCGCGACAACGTCCTGTTCGACGGCCCGCACCTGTCCGGGGTGATCGACTTCTACAACGCCTGCAGCGGGCCGATGCTCTACGACGTGGCGATCACCCTGAACGACTGGTGCTCCAGCGCCGACGGCGCCCTCGACCTGCCCCGCGCCCGTGCTCTGCTCGGCGCCTATGCCAGCCAGCGGCGCTTCGGCCCGGCCGAGGCGGAACTCTGGCCGGTGCTGCTGCGCGTTGCCTGCGTGCGCTTCTGGCTGTCCCGGCTGATCGCCGCCGATGCCAACGCCGGGCAGGAAGTGCTGATCCACGACCCCGCCGAATTCGAGCATCGCCTGGCGCAGCGCCAGCGGATCGACCTGGCCCTGCCGATCGCGCTGTAGGGCATCGGACCGGCGCACCGCGACCGGGCATTGCCGATGGGCTTCCGTCCACGCGATACGGTGAGGCGCTGGTGGGCAATGGTGGGCTGAAGCCCACCCTACTACTGCGCGTTGTAGGGCGTGCGAAACCCGCGATCGAGGCACATTCGAGATAGGGACACGTGCCTACGTGATGGCGCGGCTACGTAGGGTGGGCTTTAGCCCGCGCGATACTGCACGGCCCCGGCCGGGCTGAAGCCCACCCTACGGGTACTGCGCGATCTGCCGGCTCAGAGCCCTTCCAGGCAGCCGGCCAGGTTGTTCGCCAGGTCGTCCAGCAGCCGCTCGTAGCCGTTCGCGTCGGCATTCAGCGTGGCGCCCAGCGCGTCGAGTTCGGCCATTTTCACCGGCAGCCCTTCGGCCAGGGTTTCGGTGAGCTTCGGCCGCCACGGCGGCTCGCTGAACACGCAGGCGGGGCCGGCCTGCTGCAGCTTCTCGCGCATCTCGGCGACGTGTCGCGCGCCCGGCTGCACCTCGGTCGCGGCGCTGAACACGCCGCTGTGCTGCAGGCCGTAGGCTGCCTCGAAGTAGTCGAATCCCTCATGGAACACGAAGTAGGGCTTGCCGGCGACGCCGGCGACGCGCTGGCGCAGGCGCTGGTCGAGCGCACCCAGGCGGCGCTCGAAGGCCTGCAGGTTGGCCTGGTAGCGCGCCGCGTTGTCCGGATCGGCCGCGCTCAGGTCGGCGGCCATGCGCGCGGCGATCACCCGCGCGTTGTCCGGCAGCAGCCAGAGGTGCGCGTCCAGCGTGCCGGGGCGATGTTCATGGTCGTGCTCGCCGTCATCGTCATGCGCCTCGCCTTCGCCGAAATGGCGCAGGTGCAGGCCGGGAAGCGTCTGCACCGTCACCGTGGGCGCGCTGCGGCCCTGCAATACGCGGGGGATGAAAGTCTCCAGATCCGGGCCGATCCAGTAGAACAGCTCGACCTCGCGCAGCTTGCGAACGTCCGACGGGCGCAGCGCATAGTGGTGCGGCGAGGCGCCGGGCGGCAGCAGCACGTCGGGCGTTCCGACGCCGTCCTGCACGGCGGCGGCGATCAGTTGCAGGGGTTTGATGCTGGTCAGCAGGCGCACGTCGGCGTGCGCGTAACCGGCCAGAAGCAGCAGCGGGAGCAGAAGAAAACGAAACACGGAAGGACACCTGAGCTTTCTAAAGTTATAGAATAACGTCTCTCCAGCCGAACGTCGCCGCCCATGAAAACGCCCCTGGCCTGCCTGCCCCACGATCACAGTCACTGCGTGCATACCGCACTGGCCGACGCCGAAGCGCTGTGCGAGCGCCAAGGTGCGCGGCTCACCGCCCTGCGCAAGCGGGTGCTGGAGCTGGTCTGGCAGAGCCACAAGCCGCTCGGCGCCTACGACATCCTCGGCGTACTGAGCGAGACCGACGGTCGCCGCGCGGCGCCGCCGACGGTCTACCGGGCGCTGGATTTCCTCCTGGAAAACGGCCTGGTGCACCGCATCGCCTCGCTCAACGCCTTCGTGGGCTGCAACCATCCCGGCGACGTGCACCAGGGCCAGTTCCTCATCTGCCGCCGTTGCCATACCGCCATCGAGCTGCAGCAACCGGCGATCGGCGCGACGATTTCCGCCGCCGCCGAGGGCGTCGGGTTCAGCGCCGAGGGGCAGACCGTCGAGGTGGTGGGGCTCTGCGCCAGCTGCCGGGAGGCGGCATGAGCGATGAACTGATCCGTCTGAGCGGCGTGGGCGTCGAGTTCAACGCCAAGGCGGTGCTGCAGGACGTGCAGCTGACCGTGAAGCCAGGCGAGATCGTCACCCTGATCGGCCCCAACGGCGCCGGCAAGACCACCCTGGTACGGATCGCCCTGGGCCTGCTCAAACCCGCGCGGGGTGAGGTCTGGCGCCTGCCGAAGCTGCGCATCGGCTACATGCCGCAGAAGCTGCAGATCGAGGCAACGCTGCCGCTCAGCGTGCTGCGCTTCCTGCGCCTGGTGCCGGGGGTGACGCGTTACTCGGCGCTGGCGGCGCTGGCCGAGGTCGGCGCCGAGCAGGTCATCGACAGCCCGCTGCGGAGCATCTCCGGCGGCGAGCTGCAACGCGTGCTGCTGGCGCGCGCGCTGCTGCGCAAGCCGCAGCTGCTGGTGCTCGACGAGCCGGTGCAGGGCGTCGACGTTGCCGGCCAGGCCGAGCTGTACCGGCTGATCACCCGCCTGCGCGACCGCTACGGCTGCGGCGTGCTGATGGTCTCTCACGACCTGCACCTGGTGATGAGCACCACCGACCAGGTGGTCTGCCTCAATCATCACGTGTGCTGCTCTGGCCATCCCGAGCAGGTCAGTGGCGACCCGGCGTTCATCGAGCTGTTCGGCCAGGACGCCAAGAGCCTGGCGATCTATCACCACCGCCACGATCACGACCACGCCCTGCATGGCGGCGTGGTCAAGGCGCACGTACACGGACCGGACTGCAACCACGACCATGCCTGACTTCCTGCTCAACGCCCTGCTCTCCGGCCTTGCCCTGGCGCTGGTCGCCGGCCCGCTGGGCTCCTTCGTGGTCTGGCGGCGCATGGCCTATTTCGGCGACACCCTGTCCCACGCCGCGCTGCTTGGCGTCGCCCTGGGCTTTCTCCTCGACGTCAGCCCGACGCTGGCGGTGACCGTCGGCTGCGTGCTGCTCGCCGTGCTGTTGGTGACGCTGCAACAGCGACAGCCGCTGGCTTCGGACACCCTGCTCGGCATCCTCGCCCACAGCACCCTGTCACTCGGCCTGGTGGTGCTGAGTTTCATGCACGACGTGCGCATCGACCTGATGGGCTACCTGTTCGGCGATCTGCTGGCGGTCGGCCCGGCGGACCTGGCGTGGATTCTCGGCGGGAGCGCGCTGGTCCTGGCGGTGCTGGTGCCGCTGTGGCGACCGCTGCTGGCGATCACCGTGCACGAGGAGCTGGCCAAGGTCGAAGGCCTGCCGGTGGCGGCGATCCGCCTGGCGCTGATGCTGCTGATCGCCATCGTCATCGCGGTGGCAATGAAGATCGTCGGCGTGCTGCTGATCACCTCGCTGCTGATCATTCCCGCTGCCGCCGCGCAACGCCACGCGCGCACCCCGGAGCAGATGGCCGGTGGCGCCAGCGCGCTGGGGCTGGTCGCGGTGTGCGCCGGGCTCGGCCTGTCCTGGTTCAAGGACACCCCGGCCGGGCCGTCCATCGTGGTCAGCGCCGCGCTGCTGTTCCTGCTCAGCTTCGCCTGGCCGAAGCGCGCCTGACGAACGTCCCGGTGCGCATGGCGCACCCTACGAAGCCGGGTTGTACCGCGGCCGTAGGGTGCGCCGCGCGCACCGTGGGGGCTCAGATCCAGCCGAGCCAGTGCCACCAGGTGGCGGCGAACAGCAGCATGCTGAGGTAGCCGAGCACCGTCACCAGCAGGCCGACCTTGGCGAACTGGCGCGCGTTGAAGGTCTCGGTGCCCAGGCAGACCATGTTCTGCGGCGCGTTGATCGGCAGGATGAAGCCGTAGCTGACGACGAAACCGAGCAGCATGCTCAGCCCCAGCCGGTTGAATTCGCCGGGCAGGTTGAGCAGCACCGCGATGAGGATCGGCAGCAGCGCCGCGGTCAGCGCGGTGGCGCTGGCGAAGCCCAGGTGGACGACGATCAGGAAGGCCCCGAGCACCGCGAAGATGGCCAGCGGGCCGAGTCCGTCGAGGCCGGTGTAGGCGACCACCTGCACCGCCAGCCACTGCCCGGCCTGGGTGGTCAGCAGCACGCTGCCGAGGCTGATGCCGACGCCGAAGACGATCACCGTGCCCCAGGGAATCCGCGCCTGCACGTCCTTCCAGGTCATCACCCCGAAGCGCGGCAGCATCAGCAGCACCAGCCCGGCGTAGGTCGTGGTAGTGGTGTCGAAGGGATGCAGCTTGCCCTCGGTCGCCCAGCACAGCAGCAACAGCACCGAGACCATCAGCAGGCGCTTCTGCGCGCCGGTCATCGGGCCCAGCTCGCGCAGCTCGCGGGCGACCGCCTCCTTGCCGCCGGCCACCGAATCGGTTTCCGGCGGCATCAGCTTGATGACGATGAACAGCAGCACGACGGACATCAGCATCGCCCAGGGCGCGCCGGCGACCAGCCATTCGATCCAGCTCACCCGCGCCCCGAGCAGCTTGTCCATGAAGCCGACCAGCAGCAGGTTCTGCGCAGCGGCGGTCTGGATGCCGATGTTCCAGATGCTGGTGCCCTGGGCGACGATGATCATCATCCCGGCGGCGAAGTTGGAGCGCTTGTCGACGCCGAACGCGGCGATGATGCCCATCATGATCGGCACCACGCAGGCGCTGCGCGCGGTGGCGCTCGGCACCACCAGGCTGAGCAGGATGGTCACCAGGATGGTTCCGGCGAGGATGTGCCGGGTGCTGGTGCCGACCTTCGACAGGGTGACCAGGGCGATGCGGCGGTCGAGCCCGGTGTGGGTCATCGCGGCGGCGATGAACAGCGCACCGGCGACCAGCGCCAGCGCCGGATTGGAGAAGCCGGCCAGGGCCATGCCGATCGCCGCCGTGCTGCCGTAGACCACCCCGGGGTTGGCCAGGGTCGGCGCGGTGCCGACCAGCACCGCCAGCAGCGCGGTGATCATGATCGCGCTGGCCTCGTAGGACACCGCCTCGGTGATCCACACGATCACTGCGAAGACCAGGATCGCCAGCACCCGGTGGCCCGCTACGGGCAGGTCGGCGGAGAGCGGCAGCAGCAGCACCACGACCATCGCCAGGATGCCGGCCAGCAGACCGACGGGAAGGGGAAAACGCGAGCGTGTTTCGGGTGTCGCGGCCGGGACGTTCATGGCTGTGCTCCGCCGGTGGATGTGCCACGAGTATGCGAAATTGTCGCACCCAGGTTACTGACCTGCGTCTAGCATGGGCCTTGGCGCCCGATTGCGACGATCGGGGGAATGCCTCGGCGTCCGCCGTGGTCAGATGCCCACACCCGTTGAAACGCTCCGATGGAGGACCCTACCCCGTGAGCAGCATTCCCGATATCACCCTGAACGACGGTACGCAGATTCCCCAGTTCGGCCTCGGCACCTGGCAGATCCCCGACAGCGAGGCCGCCGACGCCGTGCGCCATGCACTGGAGCTGGGCTACCGCCACATCGACACCGCGGCGATCTACAAGAACGAGCGCGGCGTCGGCGCCGGCATCGCCGCTGCCGGGCTGCCGCGCGAGCAGCTCTACGTGACCACCAAGCTGTGGAACCAGGACCAGGGCTACGACTCGGCGCTGCGCGCCTGCGAGGAGAGCCTGAAGCGCCTCGGCCTGGATCACGTCAACCTCTACCTGATCCACTGGCCGTGCCCGGACCAGGGCAAGTTCCTCGACGCCTGGAAAGCCATGATTCGCCTGCGCGAGGAAGGCCTGGTGACCTCCATCGGCGTCTCCAACTTCCGCCCGGACGACGCCGAGGTGCTGATCATGGAGACTGGCGTGGTGCCGGCGGTGAACCAGATCGAGGTGCACCCGTTCTTCCAGCAGAAGGAAATGCGCGACTTCAACCGCTACAAGGGCATCGCCACCCAGGCCTGGAGCCCGTTGGCGCGTGGCGGTGACCTGCTGCCGCACCCGACGATCCAGGCGCTGGCGCAGAAGCACGGCAAGACGCCGGCCCAGGTGGTGCTGCGCTGGCACATCGAGCTGGGCTCGATCGTGTTCCCGAAATCGGTGCACCCCGAACGCATCCGCGAGAACCTCGATGTGTTCGACTTCCGCCTCGATGCAGACGACCTGCTGCGCATCGCTGAACTGGAAGAAGGACGCCGCACCGGGCCCGACCCGTCCACCTTCAGCTGAGCCTTCGAAGCACATGAAAAAGCCCGGCATTTGCCGGGCTTCCGGTTTATATCGGCAGATCGACGGTGCGCACGGCGCACCCTACGGAGAGCCTCGCGCCCATCGCATCACCGTAGGGTGCGCCGCGCGCACCAGGCAGCGCGGCCTCACTCACGGATCAGGCCGGAACGCTCTTCGCCTTCGGCTCGCGCGCCCACACGCGGTGCTTGGCGATGGCGGCGATGAAGTCCTTCTGCACCGCGCCCGCATCGGCACCGGTGAGCAGGCCTTCGTCCTCCTCGAGGTTGACCACCTTGAGCAGGTCCTTCGCTTCGCCGGCCAGGGCGATCGCCTTGAGGTGCTTGTAGGCCTCCATCAGGTAGTGCTTGGCGACGCCATCGGCCGACAACGCCTCGACGCTCTTCGCGCCGCCCGGTACGAACACCGCATCCAGCGCCACCGACGGCATGCCTTCGGCGGAACCGTCCACCGGCAGCACGGAGCCGTCCGCCGCAGTGACCGGCGCCGCGTTTGGGCCGAGCACCTTGACGTGCGCGCCCTCGGCCAGCAAGGCGCTCTTGATCGCCTTGACGTCGTCGCCATTCACGCCATCGGCCACAAGCACGGCGATCTTGGTGCCCTTGATGTTGCCGGACAGCAGGTTGAGCTGGCTGAGCGCCGGGGATTTCTCCAGCGACAGCTTCTTCGGCTTCACCGTGGGCGCGCTGGGCGGCTCGACGCCGATGTTCTTCGCCACCTTCTGCGCCAGGCCCAGGTCGATGTTGGCGAGGATCTCGTTGACCTGGCGTTCGCGGATCCATTGCCGCTCGACCTTGCCCAGCTCGAAGCTGTACGCCGCGATGACGTGCTCCTGCTCGGGTGCCGAGAGGCTGTTGAAGAACAGCGTGGCCTGGGAGAAGTGGTCGCCGAACGACTCGCTGCGCTCGCGCACCTTGTGTGCGTCGACGCGCTCGTAGTAGCTCTCGAAGCCACCGTCCACCGGGCCGGCAGGGGTTTCCTTCGGCCAGCCGCCGTCGATGGAATTCGGCTCGTAGGACGCGCGGCCCTTGTCGATGGTGGTGCGGTGCTGGGCATCGCGCTGACCGTTGTGATTCGGCGCCAGCGGACGGTTGATCGGGATTTCATGGAAGTTCGGCCCGCCGAGGCGGCTGATCTGCGTGTCGGTGTAGGAGAACAGCCGGCCCTGCAGTAGCGGGTCGTTGGAGAAATCGATGCCCGGCACGACGTGGGAAGGGCAGAAGGCGACCTGCTCGGTCTCGGCGAAGAAATTGTCCGGGTTGCGGTTGAGCACCATCTTGCCCAGCAGCGTCACCGGCACCAGTTCCTCGGGGATGATCTTGGTCGGGTCCAGCAGGTCGAAGTCGAACTTGTGCTCGTCCTCTTCCTCGACGATCTGCACGCCCAGCTCCCACTCCGGGTAGTCACCCGACTCGATGGCTTCCCAGAGGTCGCGGCGATGCGCGTCGGTGTCCTTGCCCGCCAGCTTTTGCGCCTCGTCCCAGAGCAGCGAACGCACACCCTGGGCCGGCTTCCAGTGGAACTTGACGAAGCGCGACTTGCCGGCAACGTCGATCATCCGGAACGTGTGGATACCGAAGCCCTGCATGCTGCGCAGGTTCACCGGAATGGCGCGGTCGGTCATGGTCCAGAGCACCATGTGCGCGGACTCGGGCACCAGCGAGACGAAGTCCCAGAAGGTGTCATGGGCGCTGCCACCGGTGGGAATCTCGTTGTGCGGCTCGGGCTTCACCGCGTGGACGAAGTCGGGAAACTTGATAGCGTCCTGGATGAAGAACACCGGCATGTTGTTGCCGACCAGGTCGAAGTTGCCCTCGTCGGTGTAGAACTTCACGGCGAAACCGCGCACGTCGCGCACCGTGTCGCCGGAGCCACGCGGGCCCTGCACGGTGGAAAATCGCACGAACACCGGGGTTTTCTTCGCCGGGTCCTGCAGGAAACCGGCCTTCGACAGCTTCTTGCCCTGGGCTTCGTACACCTGGAAATAGCCGTGGGCGGCGGTGCCGCGGGCGTGCACGATGCGCTCTGGGATGCGCTCGTGGTCGAAGTGCGTGATCTTCTCACGCATGATGAAGTCTTCCAGCAGCGACGGCCCGCGCGCGCCGGCCTTCAGCGTGTTCTGGTTGTCCGCGATCTTTACGCCCTGATTGGTGCGCAGGGCGGCACCGGTAGCGTCGGAGCGGAAGTCTTCCAGCTGCTCCAGCTTGGCGTTGCTGTTGGCGCGGTCGAGGGTATCGGTGCCGGCGACTTCGCTGGCATTCGCGGCAGGCTTTTTGGTGGCCATCGGCGGTTTATCTCCTTATCGGGTCGGTTCGGGTTGCCGCCGGTCTGCAAGTGCCGGCTCAAGGGCTTCCCGTTAGTGACCGGAACCGTGGCGCGCCCGTTCCCTCCAACCGACCAGCAGCCACTGCGGCTCCCACAGCCCGCCGGCTTATGCCTTTGCATGCGCTACGCTCGACAAGAAATGCTAAGCGGGCCTAAGCAAACCCGCTAAAATGCGCGCCCCCTGGCCACCCCAGGCCGATCAGGCCCACGCCCAAAAGGTTCGTTTCCCGTGATCGAGTTTCACCAGGTCCACAAGACATACCGCGTCGCCGGCAAGCGCGCAGGCCGTGAAATCCCGGCCCTGCAGCCCACCGACCTGCGCATCGAGAGCGGCCAGATCTTCGGTCTGATCGGGCACTCCGGCGCCGGCAAGAGCACCCTGCTGCGCCTGATCAACCGCCTCGAAGAGCCCAGCGGCGGACGCATCCAGGTCGACGGCGAAGACGTCACCGCGCTGGACGCCGACGGCCTGCGGCAATTCCGCCAGCGCGTCGGGATGATCTTCCAGCACTTCAACCTGCTCGCCTCGAAAACCGTCGCCGACAATGTCGCGCTGCCGCTGAAACTGGCCGGCGTGCGTTCGCGTGCAGAGATCGATGCCCGCGTCGCCGAACTGCTGGCCCGCGTCGGCCTCGGCGATCACGCGAAGAAATACCCGGCGCAGCTTTCCGGCGGGCAGAAACAGCGCGTCGGCATCGCCCGCGCGCTGGCCACCGGGCCGACCATCCTGCTCTGCGACGAGGCCACCAGCGCACTCGACCCGCAGACCACCGCCTCGGTGCTGCAACTGCTGGCCCAGATCAACCGCGAGTTGCGCCTGACCATCGTCCTGATCACCCACGAAATGGACGTCATCCGTCGCGTCTGCGACCGCGTCGCGGTGATGGACGCCGGCGCGATCGTCGAACAGGGCGCGGTGGCGGACGTCTTCCTCCACCCGCAGCACCCGACCACCCGGCGTTTCGTGCTGGAGGCCGAGCAGGTCGACGAGGACGAACGCCGCGACGATTTCGCCCAGGTGCCGGGACGCATCCTGCGCCTGACCTTCCACGGCGAGTCGACCTACGCGCCGCTGCTGGGCAAGGTCGCGCGCGAGACCGGCGTGGACTACAGCATCCTCGCCGGCCGCATCGACCGCATTCGCGAGACACCCTACGGCCAGCTCACCCTGTCGCTGGTCGGCGGCGACATCGACGCCGCGCTGGCGCGGTTCCGCGCCGCCGATGTGCACCTGGAGGTATTGCGCTGATGGAGACTCTCGCCGCGCTGTTCGTCAACGTGGATTGGTACGAGATCTGGCAGGCGACCCTCGACACCCTGCTGATGCTCGGCGGTTCGCTGCTGTTCACCGTGCTGCTGGGCCTGCCGCTGGGCGTGCTGCTGTTCCTCAGCGGCCCGCGCCAGCTGTTCGACAACCGCCCGCTCTACGCGCTGCTGTCGCTGGTGGTCAACGTGCTGCGCTCGCTGCCGTTCATCATCCTGCTGATCGTGATGATTCCCTTCACCGTGCTGCTCACCGGCACCTCGCTGGGCGTCGCCGGGGCGATTCCGCCGCTGGTGGTGGGCGCCACGCCGTTCTTCGCGCGCCTGGTGGAAACCGCGCTGCGCGAGGTGGACCGCGGGATCATCGAGGCGACCCAGGCGATGGGCGCGACGACCCGCCAGATCATCCTCGACGCGCTGCTGCCGGAGGCGCGGCCGGGCATCTTCGCGGCGATCACCGTCACCGCGATCACCCTGGTGTCCTACACCGCGATGGCCGGCGTGGTCGGCGCCGGTGGCCTCGGCGACCTGGCGATCCGCTTCGGCTACCAGCGCTTCCAGACCGACGTGATGGTGGTCACCGTGATTCTCCTGCTGGTGCTGGTGCAGGTGCTGCAAAGCATCGGCGACCGCCTGGTGGTGCATTTCTCGCGCAAGTGACGCAACGCCCCGAATAACCGAAAAGCGGCGACCCGCCTGATGCGGGACCCGCAGAACTCTCCCACAAGGAACCTTACGATGAAAAAACTGCTCACTGCCCTCGCCGTCTTCGCGGCCTTCTCCGCCCAGGCCGCGGACAAGATCACCGTCGCGGCGACCGCCGTACCGCACGCGGAAATCCTCGAATTCGTCAAACCGGCGCTGGCCAAGGAAGGCGTCGAGCTGAACGTCAAGGTCTTCACCGACTACGTGCAGCCGAACGTGCAGGTCGCCGAGAAGCGCCTGGACGCCAACTTCTTCCAGCACCAGCCGTACCTGGATGAGTTCAACAAGGGCAAGGGCACCGACCTGGTCAGCGTCGCCGGCGTGCACGTCGAACCCTTCGGCGCCTACTCCAGTAAGATCAAGAACATCGACGCGCTGCCCGAAGGCGCCAACGTGGTCATTCCCAACGATGCCACCAACGGCGGCCGCGCGCTCCTGCTGCTGGCCAAGGCCGGCGTGATCACCCTGAAAGACGGCAGCGGCATCCTCGCCACGCCGAAGGACATCGCGAGCAACCCCAAGCACATCAAGGTGCGCGAGCTGGAAGCCGCGACCCTGCCGCGCGTGCTCAACCAGGTCGACCTCGCACTGATCAACACCAACTACGCGCTGGAAGCCGGCCTCAACCCGACCAAGGACGCGCTGATCATCGAAGGCAGCGACTCGCCCTACGTGAACATCCTCGTCGCCCGCCAGGACAACAAGGACAGCCCGGCCATCCAGAAACTGGCCAAGGCGCTGAACAGCCCCGAGGTGAAGCAATTCATCCAGAACAAGTACAACGGCGCCGTGGTGCCGGCGTTCTGATCACGGTCGCAGAAAACGCTTGCCCGATGCAGAAAGCCGCTCGCTCAAACTAGGGCGCACTCCGCTCCCCTCTCCCATTCATGGGAGAGGGGCCGGGGGAGAGGGATCGCAACGCGGCGAACCCTGGTGAACGAAAAAGCCCGCTCGATGCGGGCTTTTTCATGCGCGACGTTCCGGCCTGGACCATATCCAGATGACGCCGCAGAGCATGCCCAGGCCGATGCACAGCAGCGACGGCCAATGCCGGAGCGTGGTCGTCAGTACGGCGAAGGCCAGCGCCATGCTCAGGCTGGCCAACCATTTGCGCCGCCGCGCGATCACCCCGCCGTTGCGCCAGTCGCGCAGCGTCGGGCCGAGCAGGCGGTGATTCTCCAGCCACCGGCTCAACCGTGGCGAGCTGCGCGAGGCAGCCCAAGCGGCGAGCAGGACGAATTCGGTGGTCGGCAGGCCCGGCAGGAACACGCCGAGCAGCGCCAGGCCCAGGGAAGCGTGCGCCAGCGCCAGCCAGAGCCAGCGCAGACGACCGGGCACAACCAGCGCCGCTTCAGGCAAAGCAGCGTTCCAGATGCACGACGAAGCGTTCGAAGGCCTCGATCGCCGCGGCTTCCGCCTCGCGCTCCTGCTCGGCATCCAGCTCGATGCCATCGAGCACCTTTACGAAGCGCTTCCAGCCCTGCGCCCGACCGCCGGCCGGCTCGGCCAGGTGACGCGCGCCGAAGGTTTCATCGAGCTGCAGCGCGGCGGCCTTCTTGAACAGGAACTCGGCGCCCAGCTTGGAGCCCTCGGAAACGAAGATCCAGGCCAGCGCAGCGCCGACGCCCAGGGTGCGTCCGCGAATGCTTTCATCGCCCTCGGGCAGCGGCACACCGAAATCGACCAGGTCCAGACGCGCCGCCTCGACCCGGCAACGCGCCGGTAGATCGTCGACCAGCTGCGCCAGGCGCGGGTCGTTGTAGAGGTTCTGCAGGTCGTACTGGAACAGGTACTGGGCGGCGACGAAGCGCGCGAAGTTCTCGCGGCTGGCGAACGGTTCGTGCGACTTGACCAGCGTCTCGAGCCGATCGTGCGGCTGATGGGTGAGCTGGTTGAGGCGCTGCGAACGCAGCGGGTGGGACAGCTGGGAGTGCGATGCGGTCATTGCGGATGTCCTCGTTGAGATCGATGACGGGCAGGTCCGCCCGTTGAGAATAAAGACGAATCAGCAGCGCTGGCTCAGTAAAAAACCTCAGCCATCGACGAAAAACCCCCGCAGCGTCTGCAGATCGCCTTCGTCCAACGTGCCGGCGAGGAAACGCAGCTGCAGCCAGGCGCGCAGGTAGCCGTGGCGCGCTTCGGCGAGATCGCGACGTGCACCGTAGAGCTGCTGCTCGGCATTGAGCACGTCGAGGTTGACCCGTTCGCCGCCGGCCACACTCTTCTGCGTCGCTTCGATCAGTCGCGTGGCGGAGTCCACCGCCAGGTCGTAGGCCCGCACTCTGGCGACGCTGCTGGCGCAGAGGTTGAACTGCCGGCGCAGCTCGTTGAGCACGCCGCTGCGCTGCGCATCCAGCTCGTAGCGGGCCTGCTCGTAGGTCGCCGCGGCCTTGCGTGACGCGGCACTGACGCCTCCGCCGGCGAACAGCGGCAGGCTGATCTGCAGGCCGATGCTGTCGGTGTCGTACTGCTGGTTGTAGCTGCTCTCCGAGTCCGAGCGGGTCTTGCGCGAACTGGCGTACAGACCGAGGGTCGGCAGGTGGCCCGCTCGCTGGCGCTGCACGTCCTGCTCGGCCACTTCCAGCCCGCGCCGCTGGCTGGCCAGCTCGGCGTTGTTGGCCAGTGCCAGGTCGCGCCAGTTGTCGAAGCGCGACGGCTGCAGGGGAAGAACCTGGAAATCGCCTGCCAGCGGCGCCAGGTCCTGCAACACCAGTGGCTCGCCGATGATCGCCTGCAGTTCCTGCAGGGCCACATCGAGGTTGTCGCGCGCCTCGATCTCCTCGACCTCGGCCAGTTCATAGCGCGCGCGGGTTTCCAGCAGATCCGTGCGGGTGCCCTCGCCGGCTTCGAACAGCCGCTGGTTGAGCTGCATCTGCTCGGTCAGCGCGCGCCGCTGCGCCTGAGCAAGGGATATCTGCTCGCCGGAGAACAGGGCCTGGCTGTAGGCCTCGAACAAACGCACGACGAGCGCCTGGCTGTGCCCACGGAAGCGCTCGTCGGCCAGTGTCGCCCTGGCCACGCCCTGGCGGTATTCGATCCAGGCGGCATAGTCGAACAGCGGTTGCTGCAGGGTCAGCGCAGAGGAGTAACTGCGGTAGTCGCGGTCGCTGGTGGTGTCGCCGAATGCCGTCGCCTGGGTCACCTCGGACTGGTTGCGAGCATTGCTGTAGCTGTAGGACAGCTTCGGCAGCAGACCGGCGCGCCCGATGGCGAGGTCCTCGCGGCCGGCGTCGCGCTCCTTCAGCGCAGCCTGGAAAGTCGGGTCGTTGCGCAGCGCCAGAGCGTAGGCATCCAGCACGCCTAGCGCCTGGGCACGCTCGGATGCCAGCAGTAACGCGACGCAGAAGAGCAGCCGACGCCGCATCATTCTTCCGCCAGCGCGACGTGGCTGCGGTCCAGCAGCGGCTTGAACAGATAACTGAGCAACGAGCGCTCGCCCGTGCGAACGAACGCTTCCACCGGCATGCCCGGACGGATTACCTGCCCCTGCAACCGGCGCATGCCGGCCTCATCGACCTGAGCGCGCAACTGGTAGTAGGGCTGCCCGGTTTGCGGATCGAGCAGGCGGTCCGCCGAGACCAGGGTGACCTTGCCATTCACCCGCGGCGTGCGGCTCTGGTTGAAGGCGGAGAACAGCAACTCGACGTCGAGCCCCGCCTGTACCTTGTCCACCAGCTCCACCGGCAGTTGTGCATCGACCAGCAGCGGCGCATCCTGCGGCACGATCTCCATCAGCTGCTGGCCGGGCGAAATCACGCCGCCCTCGGTGAACACCGCGAGACCGACCACCACCCCGTCGCTGGGCGCGCGGACCTGGGTGTGGGCGAGTTCGAGATCGGCGCTGCGCAACCGTCCAGACAGTTCCTCGGCATTCAATCGTGCGTCGGCGAGCTGTTCGCGGACCTGCTGCTGATATTCCTCGCGGCGTTGGCTGCCCCGCAGACGCAGCTCGAGAATCTGCCGCTGGGTTCGACCGATGTTGCCCAGGTCGGTGGAAATCTCGCCGTTGAGCTGAGCATAGAGACGTTCGCTTTCCAGCAGCCGATTACGCGCCACATAACCTTCGCGGGCCAGCTCGCGCAGGCCCTGCAACTGCTCGTGCAGGTTGGCGCGCTGCGCCTCCTTGTGCCCCCTTGCGCTGCGCAGGCCGTCCAGCAGGGCCTGGCTCCCGGCGATATTCTCGTCGAGCCCGGCCAGTTCCATGCGCAAGGCCTCGCGGCGGTTGCCCAGCAATTGACGCTGCAGTTCGAGGACGTCGCCAACGCGCGGGTCGACGTGGCGTTGCAAGCCCTGGGGAAACGCGATCAGCTCGCGGCCATCGCGCTCGGCGAGCAGGCGCGCCTCGCTGGCTCGCGCCTCCACATACTGCGCAAGCAGCGCTTCACGCTGTGCGCTGGCCTGGGTGGAATCCATCTGCAGCAATACCTGCCCGGCCACTACGCGGTCGCCATCACGCACGAGCAGGTGCTCGACCACGCCGCCCGTGGGGTGCTGAACCGCCTGGCGATTACCGGCAACGACGACCGTGCCGCTGACACCGACGCCCTTGTCCAGCGGTGCCAGCGCGGCCCAGAGCAGGAAGCTGCCAAAGCCGAGCAACAACAGCCACCAGCCGAGACGGCTGTAGCGGCGCGCATCGAGGGGCAGTACTTCAGCGAGCGGTGGAGGCGATTGCACAGCGGAGGAAGGCATCGGATTTCCCGTAGCGAAAGAGGATGAAAGCATCAGGACGCCGGCGTGCCGTAGCTCATGCTCAGGCTCGGCGTGGCACGCAACGGCGCCAGCGCCGGCGTGGGAGCAGCCTTGGGTTGCAGGTCCTGGAGCACCCGCGCGGTGGGACCGAAGGCCTGCATCTGGCCGTTGCGCAGGATCAGCAGCTTGTCGCTGCCAGCCAGCAAGGCGGGCTTATGGGTGATCAGCAACAACGTGCGGCCCTCGCGGTTGATCTCGGCGACGGCGGCAAGCAGCGCCTGCTCACCGACGTCATCGAGATGCGCGTTGGGTTCGTCGAGGACGATCAGCGCCGGCAGCCGGTACAGCGCACGGGCAAGCCCGACGCGCTGCTTCTGTCCGCCGGACAGCCCCGCACCGCCCTCACCAAGCAGCGTGTCGTAGCCGTTCGGCAGACGCAGCACCAACTCGTGCACGCCGGCGCGCTGGGCGGCAAGTACCACCTGTTCGGCGTCCACCTCGGCGAAGCGCGCGATGTTCTCGGCGATGCTGCCGGCGAACAGCTGTACGTCCTGCGGCAGGTAGCCGATGTGCGGGCCGAGCGCGGTCCTGTCCCAACTACTCAGCTCGGCGCCGTCCAGGCGCACCTTGCCGGTCTGCGGCACGCCGACGCCGACCAGCAGGCGCGCCAGCGACGACTTGCCCGAGCCGGAGGCGCCGAGCACGCCGAGCATCTCGCCGGGCTCGAGGCTGAAGCCGATATTGGCCAGGCAGGGCGTCCGCGTACCGGGCGCGAAGGCGCCGAGCTGCTCGACCTGCAACGCCCCGCGAGATC